>DASYOM010000172.1:0-9994 GCA_036007765.1 Chitinophagaceae bacterium
TAAGGCCGCATGTGCGCCATTGCTCTATCATTGCAAACATTTGCTGACGGGTCTCGGGTTGTAATTGCATGGGATTTTATTGAACAGCAAATCTATCTTTGTTTATGTTCGCTGACAATACGTACTTAGACGGAGGGATACGTTGTGCGAAGTTTTTCTTGTTACAAGAAATGTTATTTGTATTACCTGAAATTTATCATTATTTATATCTTACTGGCAGCATGTTTAATTTTAGTAATAATAACAATAAAGTCATTAAGACAGTTCCTATTGCTGCAATTATGTTTATAAATTTTGTGCCTTGAGATTATTTTTGAATACTTTTTTCAATTGCTTTAAATATCACTAATCCAATTATTCCGCCTAAAGTATTAGTAATTGTATCTGTAATATCAAAAGCCCCAACTCTGAAAATAAATTGAAGTCCTTCAATCATTAAACTAATTAAGAAAAATACGAAAACCTTTTTTCCAAAAATCCATCTTTCAAATAAAATGCCTGCATATATACCAAGCGGTACAAAAATTACTGCATTCAAAATCATTTCACCAAAATCAATTTTACCATTTAAAATTAAAGGTTCACTAAACGGAATTAAGTTTACTCTCCTATTTCCCATATAAGAAAATCGTACACCTAATTTAAATACTAAAACCCACAATAATGCAACCAAATAAATTATAAATAGTATATTAGTTAACTTGTCTGCCTTATTATTGTCGTTCCTATTATTCATCCAATATTTTTGCAAATTCACGTTTATTGATATGTTAATATAAATAACTGCTGGTTTTCATCTTTTTACTATTGCTTATAAATTAAAACTCTGAGCTATCGCGGTCGCCCCCTGCTATTGCAAATACTATTGTTAGCTGTTCGTGGCTCCTTACTTCAAAATTATTGTCGTTCAATTACATCACTAATTCTTAATGTCTTTAGTACTGTCTTTCCATTTAATCATCTCCTGGTAAACCGTATTTTCTGAAGCTGTGTCTTTAAGTATTTGAGGGTAGGACAAATGTTTAATGTCTATTAGATACTGCATCATTAATCTTCCTTTGTAATAATAATTTGGAACTTCACATCCACCTTCCTTTGATAAAATCCATATGCTTGTTGCTTTGCTTTCGAGGGTAACGTATCGGTCTATGTCGCCTGTCAAACTATAACCCTTACTTGAAAGCTCTGGCTGTTTTGAAATATATTCAGGATAGCCTTCTAATTTCCAAAGTTCCGGATGTTTAAATGGATTAAATTTTAGTATTCCATACTTGTTGGCTTGCAAGCAATGAGTCATTTCATGAGCAATTAATTCCGTCAAGTTAACTTCACATGCTTTATGAAAAGTGGGAAAAGCCAAATTACTCTTTGGGTCAATTCTAACTTTAATAATCACATTATTCAGTGTCACTCTTGCAGTAGGGCCATTCCTAAATAGTTTGTCGTCAATTTTATTATAGAATGAATTATGACAAAGTATGATGTTGTACTTATAGGTAGAATCATATAGTTCCGATTTTTGAACAAGATTCATAGCATCGTCCAAAACAATTTTAATGTTATTATCTATTTTATTGTTTGAACACACTCTGAATTCTTTGTATTTCATTTTGTTTGCAAACAATCTTTGAGGGAATAGAATAATAGCAGCGATTGTCAGGATAGCGGCTAAAAATATCAACAATGTAATTTTAAAAATTCTCTTGAATATCTTTTTCATTGTTGTTGCTATTTAAGTGATGTCTGATTATATTGCGGATATTTGTTGCTTAACGGTCATAAAGCAATATACAATAAAATACTACGACAGCTTTATGCTCGCTTAGTCTCTTGCGGGAAACCTGCTGCGACTGAAATTTTGTTCGTTGCCGCCTTTTTTTGCTGACAATTTTTACCTACAAAGTAAAAAATTACTACGATTACCGCGCCCTCAACCAGATCACCAGGAGGTTAAAACTGGCGAAACATTTCTCCTTTAAAATAGCATGGTATTATTTACATTATAGCAAGCCCGCTGCAGGTACCCCTAAGTTTAATTATAGCATCAGCAATGGCATTGAGTATAGTTTTTAGACACTATGACAAATGAATTTTTTAAAGGCATATCCCTGGAGTTACCAGGTTCAATCCACATCAAATTAATAGCATAGTTGCTTAACTTCACCTCAATATTACCAAATGAAAAGAGAAGCGTTTTTATGCATATTTTTTTTCATTGCACAATTATTTTGTAATTACTTTTTCGCGCAGGAATCTCAAATTCAGTTTCAACATCTGTCGGTAGCCGATGGATTATCGGACAATAATGTTACTTCTTTCGCACAGGATAAATATGGATTTATATGGATTGGAACTCTTGACGGACTAAATCGTTATGATGGCTATCGTGTGGAAATTTTCACTCATGAATCAAAAAATTCTTCTTCATTATCTTCTGATAATATAAATTGTCTTTATACAGATTCAAAGGATAATTTATGGATTGGAACCGACAATGGATTATCGAAATTCAATTTTAATAACCACTCCTTTTATAATTTTAAACATGACCCGGCCAATTTAAACTCTCTTCCTTCTAACTTAATAAGGAAAATTACTGAAGACAAAAACGGTTTACTCTGGATTGCCACTAACCAGGGATTGTGCTGCTTCGATGTAAATAAAAAAAAATTTTTAAACTTTGTCCCGCAAGCAAATGGGAATTCTGTCAGCAGCAAAAACATTAAAGATATTGCCAGGGATGCTGAAGGAAATATTTGGATTAGCACTGCAAACGGATTGAACAAATTAAATCCATCCACACTATTGTTCAGATCATCTTTTCCGAAATTAAATAATATTACATCTGCTAACTCTATGGGGAAAATTGCCGTTGATCGCGAAAATAAATTATGGATCTCTATTGACAACCAGGTAAATTATTTCAATCCAGCCTCGGACAAAAATGAAGGTGTTTTTAATTTAAATCCTAAACCTTATGGCCATTCCTCTCTCTATCTCAGGGATATTCTTGTTGATGCCTCACTGGAAGTATGGATTGCCGCAGCTCCAATCGGTTGCGGGTATTGGATGAGTGGAAGTGACTCATTTCGCTTTATTAAATACGATCCGTTCCTTAACTCATCCATATTATCAAATGCAGTAAGATCGCTTTTCCAGGATCGTGATGGAATAATTTATATGGGCAGTGACAAGGGTGTTGACCGCTTCAATCCTTCTGTAAGAAAATTTAATTTGTGGCGCTCATTTGACCCTGTGTCTCCAAGAAAATGGGTGCGTGCATTTTGCGAAGACAATGATAAACGGCTATGGGTGGCAACACTAAATGGCATTTTCATATTTGACCGGGTACGCAATACCGTTATAAGCTATAGTAACATTCCAAATAATGCAACTTCACTAATTGAAAATTCTGTACGCTCCATTTGCCTTGATAAAAACGGAATCATGTGGGTGGGTACCGCAAATGGTCTTGCACGCTTTGATGAACATACTAATACATTTAAAACATATTTGCGTGAAAACACTAATAATACTTTGCCGGGAAATTTTATCTGGAGCATTATCACAGATCATGCAGGGAATTTGTGGGTAGCTACTAATTATGGCCTATGCCGCTACAATTACGAAACAGATGATTTTATAAATTTTACGGGTGATTCTTCCAAAGCAATTATGAATGTTCCCGTTACCTCAATTTATGAAGATGCAGATTATAATTTATGGCTCTCTACGCTGTCAGCTACAGGTAGCCTGATCCGTTATACACCATCCATCGGTAAGCTTACATCCTGGAAATATAGCGAGGAAGAATCTGCTTCTGTTGGCGGCAACATTGTGTACTCTATCACGCAGGGTACTGATGGTGTAATGTGGTTTGGAACCTCCGGCGGTTTAAGCAGGTATAATAAATCCGGTAATAGCTTTACAACCTTTACTACAAAAGATGGTTTGCCAAATAACCATGTAGCGCAACTTCTTTTTGATCATAAAAAGAATTTGTGGATGGCGACTGACAATGGATTGTGTGTGATGGATTCAACACAAAAACATTTTAAAAAATTTGATGTGGGTGATGGATTGCAGGGCAAAGAATTTAATTTACAGTCCGGCTACATAACCTATGATGGCTACTTTTGCTTCGCGGGGTATGATGGCTTTAACATGTTTAAGCCCGATTCAATCCGGCTGAATCTGAAACCTCCGCCTATTATAATTCGCTCGGTAAAAATTTTTGATGAATATCTAAACCAGGATAGCTTAATTTTTTCCAACAAGCCCCTGCACGTTTCCTATGCTCAAAATTTCTTCACCTTTGAATTTGCAGCATTAAATTATGATCACCCGGAAAAGAATCAATACGCTTGCCAGCTTGAGGGTTTTGATAAAAAGAAAATCTTCCTGGGAAAAAGCAGAACAATTAGCTATACCAATGTGCCTCCTGGCAATTACACACTAAAAGTAATGGCTTCTAATAATGATGGTGTTTGGAATTATAAAGGTCTGAGTTGGAAAGTAATTATTTCTCCGCCGTTCTGGAGAACCTGGTGGTTTTATTTCTTACTAATTGGTGCACTTTTCTTTAGCCTTTACACACTCTACAAGTCTCGTATTAATAAAATACTTGCAATAGAAAAGATGCGCAGCAGCATAGCCCGCGATCTCCACGATGATGTAGGCTCTACCCTTAGCAGCATCAGGATGGTAAGTGCATTGGCCAGGAAAAAATTAAGAAGTGATCCGGCAAAAACAGAAGAGCTTTTGGAAAAAATTACAGAAAGCAGTGAACGCATGACCGGGAATATGCAGGATATTGTTTGGGCCGTAAATCCTGAACATGATAATTTTGAAAGTATGATTTCCCGCATGCAGGAATTTGCTGCGCAGTCTTTCGAATCAAAAAATATAGAACTATTTTTTTCGGCAGATGAAAAAATTAAATCCTTAAAAATCCCTCTCACGCATCGCCGCGATTTGTTTATGATCTATAAAGAAGCAATAAATAATCTCTCAAAATATAGTTGTGCAAAACATGGATGGATTACGTTATCAAAAGATCATGATATTTTTTGTCTTACCATAAAAGATGATGGAAATGGATTTGAAGAAAACAATACCAGGCCCGGCAATGGCTTCCGCAATATGCGTGAAAGAACAAAAAAAATAAAAGGTAAAATAAGTATTTCCTCCGTCAGAGGTGTGGGTACAGAAGTAATACTTGAATTTAATACATAGATTGACTGTACAGCTACACAATGATGTAGTTTCAAAAAAAAAATATACCATTACATTCGTGTAAATGAAAGTCTATTACATTATTTGTGAAGATAATAATGACTACCGCGATTCGCTTGTAGACTTTCTTGATGAAGATGCTGAATTAATATGTTGCGGTGCTTTTGCGAATACTGATAAAGTTCTGGACGCAATCATATCTTGTGAACCCGATGTGGTATTGATGGATATTGATATGCCGGGAAAAAATGGCATTGAGTCATTAAAAGAAATTAAAGAGTCTTTTCCAAAAGTACAGGTGATGATGCTTACTGTGTTCGAAGATCGCGAAAATATATTCGAAGCTATTTGTTCAGGCGCAACAGGCTATCTGCTTAAAAATTCTTCCCCGGAATTAATTAGTAAATCTATAAAAGAAGTTGTACAAGGCGGCGCACCTATGGCTCCGGTAATTGCTCGAAAAATTTTACAGCTTTTTCAAAAACCGGAAAAATCTAATGCTTCATTTCAGCTCACGTTACACGAGCAGCAGGTATTAAAACTTCTTGTGGATGGATTGTCCTATAAAATGATCGCCGCTAAATTGAATATTGTTATTGATACCGTTCGCTTCCACATAAAAAGGATTTATTACAAACTTCATGTGCATTCGGCGCCCGAAGCCGTGGCCAAAGCTATTCGTGAAAATTTGCTCTGAGAATTTATTTTCTAATCTAACGATTTCCTTCCGCTTATCACTACACAATGATGTAGTTGTATAGCCTGCATAGAGAAGTAGTTTTGGATAAAGTTTTTTCACAAAAAAAAAATAGATAATAGAAGACAATGTTCAATTACTATAGGAAAGCAATTGCTTAAGAAATATTTATCTGAAGAGCTCCGGTTAAGATTTTTAAAAAGCACTAAGGGAATATAAATGTTTTCTGCTGTTGATTCTTTGATATAATTCTAAAATATTCTTTCAAACCTTTTTTTAAAAAATAAAATTTATGAAACACATATTTATATTAACAGCGATGCTGTTATTTTCCATTAAATCTTTCTGTCAGGCAGGCTCGCTTGATCTAAGTTTTAGCATGAATGGTAAGGTCACAACACTTGTAGGTACCAGTTCATCACGCGGGAATTCTGTAGCCATTCAGTCAAACGGAAAAATTATTGTCGCAGGAGATTACCTTAATAATTTTCATAACAATTATGATTTTGCTATTGTTCGCTACAATATCAATGGAACATTAGACAAATCTTTTGCCGGCAATGGCAAGGCTGGTGTTGATTTTGGCTCTAACTCTGATGATGAGGCAAATTCAGTAGCTATTCAGCCAACCGGTGAAATTGTTGTAATTGGTAACTCCGGGCCTCCCGGGAATATTAAATATCTGGTGGGGGTGCGCTTAAAGGCTAATGGAGACTTAGACAACTCTTTTGGAATTAATGGCAAAGTAAAAATTCCTTTTGCAGGGCGTATGAAATCTCTGGCAATTCAGCCTGACGGAAAATTTGTAATTGCGGGAGATACCGGGTACAATAATGATAGAAACTTTGCTCTTTTAAGATTAACCAGCGATGGAACTTTAGATAATTCATTTGGCAGAAATGGCACTCTGTCTATAGATTTTTATGGGGAAGATGATGAAGCTAATTCCGTCGCTCTACAATCAAACGGAAAAATTGTGGTTGGAGGATTTACAGTTCAGAATGGCATACGCCGTTTTGCAATTGCCCGGTTCCACAAAAACGGAACGTTTGATTCATCTTTTGGTAAAGATGGTAAAGTAACCACTTTTGTTGGGACCACGGGAGCCAGCGGACTTGCATTAGACATTCAGCCAAACGGAAAAATTCTGCAGGCGGGGGATTTTGCTAATAGCAAAGGTGATGGTGAAATTGCTATAGTACGGTACAATATTGACGGCACTTTAGATAATTCTTTTGCCGGCAATGGCAAATCGGCTGTATCATTTGGCGGAGAAAGCGGTGCTTCTTCAATAAATGTGCAACCAGATGGAAAAATTATTGTAGCAGGAATCAATTCAATAAATGGACCAGACTATGATATCGCTGTTGCAAGATTAAAGAAAAATGGAACACTCGATAATTCTTTTGGAAATGGAGGTGAGGTTACTACCAATTTTGGCGGTAATGATTTTGGTTCTTCAATGGCCATTCAGCCAGATGGCAAAATTGTAGTAGCAGGATTAAGCATTACAGATAAGTATAGAACCATTGTGGCAAGATATTTAGGAGACGGCTCGTCCCCAGCTGTAATAACAATGAATGATCAAACTAATTTAATTAAATCAACTCTCATTAAGATTTATCCAAACCCGGTTACTAATGTGATTCATTTAAGAGAATTGAATTCACTCATTACTTCTATTACAATTAGTAACCAGTTAGGCAACGTATTGATACAACAACCTGTTTATTCTGGTGGTCGTGGAATTAATGTAAGTATGCTTAAACCCGGTGCATACAATCTTACAGTTTTACAAAATAATAAAATCACCAACTTCAAATTTATAAAGCAATAATTGTTTAGTGTAATAATGATTTTTATTGATACATGGTTTCATCTGTTTTCTCCGAAAAAGAAGTTGGAGGTAATATGATTAGCATTATAGATTCAATAGTTCAGCCGGGCAAAAACTATAATATTCAGCTATAATTAAAATACTTAATAAATAAATTTAAAAAATGGAAGCAGCAACTTTAAACAAAATAAAAACTCATTTTTTTGTTCCTCCTCATACAAAAGGCGATAAGGATTTTGACGGGCACGGGCCAAATATTACCTGTAGTGTTAACATTGGAATAGCTACAGATAAAAAACATCTCCTTGCCAAAATAAATATGCAAGCCTCTGAATCCGAAAGTGATTGGACAACTTGTGAGGGTGAAGAGAAGGTTATAATTTTTTCATGTGATGACGGACAGGAAATATCAAAAATAAGTTCTCCCATTTCATCAAAGGTTTTTTATACTGATAATGACCATGAAGAAGATTTTGTAATCTCTGATATTGGTGAAACAAACACAAATGCTCAAAACAATAATTGGGAATTAATTAAACATAACAATACTGACCTGGTTCGTTTTTATCGTTTTATGGGTGATGTGGGAGGAGATGAGGCGGGAACACAAACAGGTGTTGAGGTATTTTTTAACCCTATCAGCATTATAATAAAAGGATCTTCGCTTCACGAAATAATTCTCGACGTTCCCGATGGTATCGATACCTGCGGAAACAATACCTGTGGCTCAAGTGCCACGGCTGCTTTATTAAAATTTTACGGCATACCTACTTCCTGTAAGGAAATGAGACAGCGACTTGAATCATCAGCTAATGCAATAAATTTTCTCCGCGAAGTGTCAGGATTAAATATTGGCATTGACCCGAACTCTGTACGGGACAGATTGAATGAGATTTCTAACCAATTTACGCTTGAGGAAATAAACAATGAATCTGTTATCGACCGTATAATAAGTTTACTGCGGGATCACATACCTGTGCTTGTGCTTACAGGCTGGGGATCTAAAACGGTAAGAAATGATTATTGCCGTAACGATGATAGCGTAAGCCTAAACCCTAACAGCGTTCTGCATTATATGGTTGTTGATGGATTTAATTTTCAAACTAATGTGTTCAGACTTGTAGATAATGGGAGCCGCATTTTTGTAAATCATCAATATTTAAAAAAAATTATTCTCTGGCACCCGGAAAATCTTTTTATTGAAGGCGGTTTATACGGATGTGGTGTAAAACCAGGAAAAATAATTTTTGGTAAAAGAAGAAAAACTGACCCGGCGCCTGTATCCCCTGCAAATTCTGTTAGCGAAATTGCTCTTGAGATAAGAACTGGTGGAGATGATTTGGGTGGTGGAAATGATAATCTGAATATTATAATAAATTTTAAAAGCGGTTCTCCTAAAACAATGAACAATGTAAACAGGGGCGAAAGCTGGAATAATGATGAGTCAAAGACAGTAAGGTTATTTCTGGACCATGCGGTGAAAATAGAAGATATAAAAAGCCTTGTTCTAACAACGACGTTTTCCGGTGGCTGGCATGGTGATAACTGGGATATGGATGCGTTGAAAATAACGGCATCAACCAATACATTGTTTAATAAAAGCGGTGCTCCATTGTTTAGGTTCACAGGAGATAAAAAAACTTTTACAGCAGAAATACAGTAATAAAAAAAGATGTAGCCTTCGCATAGCATATTAAGAATAAAAGCTTTGGGGCTTTAATAGGTTGGTGAGAATACATCAATTTGAACATAAAATAAACAACATGAAAAAAATTTTAATCTTTTTATTCTTCCTTTTAATTTATCAATTTATAAATGCACAAAGTGTAGGTATCAATAATACAGGCACACCACCAAACCCAAGCGCTATGCTGGATGTGCAAAGCACCACCAAAGGAATGCTTGTTCCAAGAATGACTTTGGCGCAAAGAACTGCTATAACATCCCCGGCCATTGGATTGCTCATTTATCAAACTGATAACTCTGCAGGATTTTATTATTATGATGGAAGCCAATGGACTGATATACCTGCGACAGCCGCAAATAAAAACCTGAGTAATCTCATCCCGGCTACCGCAGTGAATGCAGATTTGCTGCCGGATCAAAACAATATGCACGAGTTAGGTTCTGCAAGCAATGCCTGGAAAAATTTGTATCTCGATAGTTCACTATATCTGAACGGCGTAAAGTTTGTTTCATTTACTAGTGGCACAGGCGTTAAGAAC
>DASYOM010000173.1:0-2581 GCA_036007765.1 Chitinophagaceae bacterium
AGGCACTATCGCTGCAGGAGTTACAAAAGCCAAAGCGGATGTAGTATTAATATCAGGCCATGATGGAGGTACAGGTGCATCCCCTATTAGTTCTATAAAACATGCAGGCTTGCCGTGGGAACTGGGCCTTGCAGAAACACATCAAACACTGGTAAAAAATAAATTACGAAGCAGGGTTGTTGTACAAACTGATGGGCAGTTAAAAACCGGCCGTGATATCGCAATTGCTACTTTACTCGGTGCAGAAGAATGGGGTGTAGCCACCGCTGCTCTCATTGTGGAAGGCTGCATAATGATGCGGAAGTGTCATTTAAATACCTGCCCTGTTGGTGTTGCGACACAAGACCCTGAACTGCGGAGTCGCTTTAGCGGTGATGCTGACCATGTTGTAAATCTTTTTAAATTTCTTACACAGGAGTTGAGAGAGATCATGGCACAACTTGGGTTCAGAACAATAAATGAAATGGTTGGCCAGGTTGATTACCTGGAAAGAAGAGAAAATATTCAGCATTGGAAATATAATAATCTTAATATTTATGATATTTTGTACAAAGAACCTGCCTCTGAATACACAGGATTATTTAAATCTGAAGAACAGGATCATGGCTTGAATGAGGTGCTTGATTGGCAATTATTAAAAGCTGCGAAACCTGCAATAGAGCATCGCAAAAAAGTAAAAGCTTCATTTGAAATTAAAAATACAGACAGGGCAACCGGCACAATCTTATCCAACGAGATAACAAAAAAATATCAAGGAGAAGGTTTGCCTCATGATACTATTCATTTCAAGCTCGTTGGTACAGCTGGCCAAAGTTTTGCCGCTTTTAATACAAAAGGAGTTACCCTTGAACTGGAAGGCGATGCCAATGATTATTTTGGGAAAGGATTGAGTGGCGCTAAACTAATCATTTATCCATCTTCCAAGGCAGGATTTATTCCTGAAGAAAATATTATCATTGGGAACGTTGCATTTTATGGAGCTACTTCTGGCGAGGCTTATATAAGGGGAAAAGCAGGTGAGCGATTCTGTGTTCGTAATTCAGGAGCAAGTGTAGTTGTGGAAGGAGTGGGAGACCATGGATGTGAATATATGACCGGGGGTAATGTAGTTATACTTGGTGAAACAGGAAGAAATTTTGCCGCAGGCATGAGTGGTGGCATTGCATATATATATGACGTTCAACATAATTTTCAATCTCTGTGTAATACAGAAATGGTAGACCTCGATGGTATTGAAGAAGATGATGAAAAATTATTGCATGAAATGATTATTAAACATTTTCAATATACAAATAGCACCGTAGCAAAATTTGTCTTAAATGATTTCGAAAATCAGTTGAAAAATTTTGTGAAGATTTTTCCAAAAGATTTTAAAAGGGTTTTGATGGAAAAGAAAGAAAAAGTCGTGATGAACAGATAATTTATTAGAAAGAATAAATTATTATAATCCCGGCTCATCAAACGAAGAATGCAATTAATACTAATGTTTTACAAAAAGTTTTTTTAACACATGGGAAAAACAACTGGCTTTTTAGAATTTACGAGAGAATTACCTGAAAAGCGCTTGCCTCAGGAAAGGCTCAATGATTATAAAGAATTTATAAAAAGTTATAGTGATGAAAAATTGAATCAGCAATCTGGCCGGTGTATGAATTGTGGAACTCCTTTTTGCCATGAAGGGTGCCCGCTTGGAAATGTTATCCCTGAATTTAATGATGCAGTATATCGCAAAAGCTGGAAGGAAGCCTATGATATACTTGCTTCAACCAACAATTTTCCTGAGTTTACAGGCCGGATATGCCCGGCTCCTTGTGAATCCTCATGTGTATTAGCAATCAATCAACCGGCAATCACAATTGAGGAAATAGAGAAACACATTATCGAAATAGCTTTTGATAAGGGGTTTGTACAACCCAAAAAACCGAATTTACGATCGGGGAAAAAAATAGCGATTGTTGGTTCAGGACCAGCAGGGATGGCGGCTGCTGTACAGCTAAATTATGCAGGTCATATTGTTACAGTTTTTGAACGAGACGATGAACCTGGCGGTTTATTGAGGTATGGAATTCCTGATTTTAAATTGGAAAAATGGGTCGTAGAGAGAAGAGTAAAATTAATGGAGGAAGAAGGGATCATATTTATATGCAATACTAATGTGGGTGTTGACATAACAGGAAATGACCTACAAAGGGAATATCATGCAATTGTATTGGCGGGTGGCTCAACAATCCCAAGAAATTTAAACATACCGGGAAGAGAATTTAAGGGAATTTATTTTGCCATGGATTTTTTAACACAACAAAACAAAAGAGTATCTGGTAAAGAAGTTTTGGCGGAAGATATTTTGGCTACTGGCAAAAATGTAGTTGTTATTGGGGGTGGAGATACAGGAAGCGATTGTGTTGGAACATCTAATCGGCATAATGCAACATCAGTAACCCAATTTGAATTATTACCAAAGCCACCTGAAAGCCGCTCTACATTTATGCCATGGCCTACCTATCCTATGGTATTGAAAACAAGTAGTTCTCATGAGGAAGGTGTTAATCGTCATTGGGCTATTGCAACAAAAGAATTTATA
>DASYOM010000174.1:0-7058 GCA_036007765.1 Chitinophagaceae bacterium
GACTTCGCCAACGGGTTAAATCCAGGATCAAATTATAACACCTGTTTCTTCCTCCATAAAAATCAGTTTATCTTTTGAAAATCTGATACCAATAGTATTTCCAATATTTATCGTATCACTGGGAGGCCTTCTTGCAATTAAAGTTTGTTGTGCAAGGGAAAGATAAATGAGTTGTTCGTTTCCCATATTTTCAAAGGCCATTACTTTTAATCTGCAATCGGTTTCTGCAATGGCATTTTCAGAAATAAAAATGTCTTCAGGCCTGATACCTGCCAGTATCTTTTTATCAATAAAATTATTTAGGGATGGAGACAAAGAAGTACCTAAAGAAATTTTACATTCTACTGTTTCGTTAATAAAAAAATATTCCTGCTCATGACGGATTGTTCCCTTTAAAAAATTCATAGCAGGTGAGCCGATAAAACCTGCAACAAATTTATTAGCAGGCTTGTTGTATAAATTCAAAGGAGTGTCAAGTTGCATTAATTTACCCTTATTTAAAACTGCGATCCTATGCCCTAATGTCATCGCTTCTGTTTGGTCATGTGTTACATAGATCATCGTTGAATTTATTTCACGATGCAATTTCTGTAACTCTATACGCATCTGGCTTCTAAGCTTTGCATCAAGGTTACTGAGCGGTTCATCAAATAAAAAAACTTTTGGTCTGCGAACAATAGCCCTGCCAATTGCAACCCGCTGTCGCTGCCCGCCTGATAATGTTTTAGGCTTTCGGAAAAGCTCATCTTCAATATCCAGCAATTGCGCTGTTTCCATTACTCTTTTTTTAATTTCAGTTTTACTGAAATTTTTCAGCTTTAATCCAAAAGCCATATTATCATACACCGTCATGTGAGGATATAAAGCATAGTTTTGAAACACCATAGCAATGTCCCTGTCGCGGGGGCTAAGTTCATTCATTCTTTTTCCATCAATTGATAACTCACCTTCACTGATATCTTCTAGGCCGGCGATCATTCTCAACAATGTTGATTTGCCACAGCCCGATGGGCCAACAAGCACCATAAATTCTTTATTATTAACGGTAAAAGAAATATCATCAACAGCCTTTTTTCTGCCGCGTTCTTTATCAACATCATCATAAATTTTTGAAATGTTTTGTAAAGTAACTTCTGCCATAAATTTAATTTATGATATAATTGAAAAATATTCTTTTGATATTGTTGTAATCCGGCAGGCCAGGTCTAATTCTCCTGAGGCTAAAATAAAATTACCATTATGTTCTGCAATGCCTGTTGTAAAAACGACATCGTTTAGATAAATTTGATCGCTGATATTAGCTGTAAGATTCGGATCTGCTTCCAACAAAGGAGATATGTCTGCAAGGTGTAAAATTTTAGAGGGATCATGTTTATCAAGCAGTGCCCAGAAAGTTCTGTATATGCCAACTTCTGTTTTATTTTCAACCCCGTGAAATAACATTAACCATCCATCTTTTGTAAGTACAGGTGGCGTTCCCCCACCTAGTTTCACATTGGATAGAGAAGACCTGCGTGCTCTTAGAAAAGCATTATCAGAAGGTTTCCAATGCAACAGATTAGTAGAAGATGATAAATGAATAGCAGCACCAGGGTGATATAAGGAATCAGCAGGAGTAGCGAAGTAACATTCACCCATCGGTCGTGTTAATGCATAAAATTTTTCATTTATTTTTCCTTCAAACAAAAGCATGTCTTTATTCTGATGATCCAGTACAATACCAAGAGAAGAATAATTTAATCCATCATCAGATATATATAACATTGTTGAATGCCTTTCGGAACTTACGCAACAAACGGTCATGTAATACCTGTCTCTGATAAAAGAAATTCTTGGATCTTCGATTCCATATTCCTGGCTTGTAAATTCAGGTGAAATTATTTTATCATAATGAATTTTTTGTATTGAGGATCCATCTTCATTTAGTTCTACAGGAAGCAGCCATGATAAAGATGTGAGTGCATATACCGGGAAGTTGTAATAATTTATTCTGAATTTCCTGGGATCATTCATCGTGACTTCTGATAAAGGCCATTTATCTTGTACATAACCATTTTCCTTCCACCTGATACAATTAACTTTATCTTCAGCCACATTATTTAATAATGTTTCTGCCACTCTAACCATCATTAATAAATTTCCATTAGGCAAGCGGCATAGCCCGGGATTAAAAGCACCTAACACATAAGTTCCTTCTTTTATTCCATTTCGTAATGGTGAAAAAGAAAGATCAACATCCCGAGGTGAAAAAATCAGGTGATCATTTTTGATTACAGGTGTCATTATTTTTTGTACTTATTAAAAGCGGTTTTTATTGCCGGACTATTCTCAACAATTTCCATTGTAAGCAAAGCTTCGATGGTAGATTCTGCA
This sequence comes from Chitinophagaceae bacterium, assembly GCA_036007765.1. Lineage (GTDB taxonomy): Bacteria > Bacteroidota > Bacteroidia > Chitinophagales > Chitinophagaceae > Ginsengibacter. The sequence goes on from DASYOM010000174.1 coordinate 2,374, forward strand.
CCTGAATTAAGATTTACAGCAGAAGATGATTGAATACCATCAAAACAACGTCCTGTAGTAACAGAGTACATGGTTTTATTGGCATCATTCGCTCCAAAAAACCAAGCTGCAAGATGCCCGGCTATATCGGCATATTTATCATTATTATTTAACCGGTAAGCTTCCGCTGCAGCAGAAACCATAGGCCTGATTCCGTAAGCAATTTGCTCATAACTATTATCGCTGGAAAGAATTATATCAGTGCCATTCTTATGAACCACAAAAGATGATTTCATTCCGTTTTGTAATAACCACGGTAAAAAATTATCTACTACAGCCATTCCAATTGCAGTGTATGAAGGGTTGTTTAAAAATACTCCGGCTTTCATAAGAGCATAAGCCTGATCGCAGCCATAGGCATGCCACGTATTTTCCCAACTTAGAATACATGAATAAGGAAAATGTGTTGCATCTCCCTGTTGCATTAATGTAATTCCGTCTGCAAGTTTTTTTATAAAAGTATTTAATACTGCATCATTATTAGCAGTACAATAAGGTATCAGGCCAAGGATAATTATGGCAGCCTGATCAGTGCCACTACCTGCAGGCAACCATTCAGGGACTGTAATGCCCGAAACTATTTTAGTAGTTTGGGGTATTGGCACAAGATCAGTTTTTATTTTAGCAATGAGTTTACTTATTGCAGCGTCTATTTTATTAGCAAGTTGAATATCTTTTGTTCTTACAACCGGACCAGCTTCTGATAGTGTGTATAGTGCACGCCAAGACCACCAGTTGGCTTGGTTAACACTTGTTGCGCCATTGGTATTGATTGTGTTATTTGTTAATAAAAAATTATAAAAATATCCATTAGCTGATTGCATTTCCAATATAAAACGGATAAGATTAAATGCTTTATTCTGTATGGTAGTATCTGATGAAAATTTATTATTACGGATGTAAACCTGCGTGGCCCTTGCCACATCATCAACGCAGGTAAAGCCTTCACCACTAGCTGACACAAGATGATAATCCGGTGCTTCTGCATAAATAAATATTCCTGCGGCAACGGCGCCTGTCGGAAAAGTTACCGGTGTATATAAATAATCAAGATGACTTGGATTAACAAGTGAATTTCCTGGAATAGCAGGTACAGAAGTAAATTGTTTTTTACAAGTAACCGATATACAACTGATTGCTAATATGCAAAGCAGAAACTGGTATTTTTTTTTCATAATTAATTTTTTAAAGAATTTAATTCATCAAGAATATCTTTTAAGTCAATAGATGTGAAGCCGGTTGCCGAGTCAGAAACTGCATAAGGGATGATCAATGTATCTGCATGTCTTAATAAGCCACATGTATATACCACATTAGGAACATAACCTTCTCTTTCATATCCATCAGCTTTTAGGAATGGTTTATTAAGCCTTCCAATAATTTTGGAAGGGTCTTTAAGATCAAGAAGAATGGCACTAATCACATAGGTTCTCATGGAGCCGACACCATGCGTTAACAAAAGCCAGCCGGCACCTGTTTTTAAAGGAGAACCGCAATTACCGATTTGAACAATCTCCCAGGAATATTCAGGAGCCATAAGAATCTGGAAATCATTCCAAAAATATAAGTCATCGGAAAACATTATGCTCATTTTTTCTCCACCCTGCCTTGCTGTCATTACATATTTGCCATTCACTTTCTCTGGGAACAGGGCCATGCCTTTATCAGAAATTGCCTCACCAAATAAAGTTCGTATTTTAAAAACATTAAAATCTTTTGTTTCTATTAATTGTGTTTTAATATTATGCCCATTGTACGCAGTATAAGTTCCATAATAACATGAATTGCCCCCATCTTCAAATTTTACAAAACGAACGTCTTCCATACCCATACTTTCAGCTTTCGCATTTGGAAAAATTACCTTTTCGTTAATAGGAATTTGTGAAGAGGTTTGCAATTCGTAATTGTTATCAAATATTTCTTCTAAATGATGAATAGACATTGATGAACATCTATCTTCCGAAAGCATTATTCTAACAGAACTGATAGCTTCTTTAGCAGTAAAACTTTCCGGTAGATCTTCAAGAATACTTATTTCAAAATCAAGAAAAAAGCGGATCCTTTCTTTGACAAAATCTTTGCTGTATTGTGCCTCCTCATTTTTCTGCAGGCGTGTAAAATATTGAGGACCGTCATCAAAAGTTATATTTAATAAATTATCAACTTTTCCTGTTTTAAATACCACTGAAGAAATATGCCCTTCGCCTGTTGCACGCAAACTCATAATAAAACGTTGCTCTCCCGCATTTAAATTTTGCTGATCAAAATGTGGGACAATTGATGGGTTGAATAGTGCAGCAGCCTGGATGGAATATTCTTTAGTGAAAAATGAACCCAACAGTAATTTCCGGGTTTCTGAAAACGAAGAAATGTTTCCAGCAAACTGGTTACTTACTTTAGTAAAATGTTCGCTGAAAACTTCTTCGATATTTCTATGCCTTCCGGCAAATTCGTTTTTCACTTCTTGTAAATATTCTTTTATCTCTTCTTCACTAAATTTTTTAATTCTTTCTACAATATTTTTAACACGGTCAGTTCCGTGTAAATATAAAAACTGATTAATGACTGCTCCTGGTGAAGCATAAAATTTTAGAGAGCTTTTACTGACTTTCATTTAATTATAAATTGTTTATCCCATTTAATCTTTTAAGCCGGTGGAGGCCATACTTTGTATAAAATGTTTTTGAAAAAATAAAAAAGCAATCATAACAGGAAGTGCCAGCAATACTGCTGCTGCTATCTTTACACCAATCTGGCTATCTGCCCGCCCGCCTGTAGCAAATAATGTAACAAGCTGTGGCATTGTCATTAACTGCTCATTTCTTATCACGATCAATGGCCACAATACTTCATTCCATGATCCTATAAAAGATAAAATTGCAACCGTAATCAATGTAGGTTTTATGTTTGGCCAAAGAATTCGAAATATTATTCCCATTTCTGAACATCCATCCAATCTTGCTGCATCAATCAATGCCTGAGGCAATCCCTGAAATGCCTGCCTGAACATAAGAATTGCAAATGCACTAACTGCAAAAGGAATTATCAATGCAAAAAAAGTATCTACAAAATGAAGATTGATCATTGTTATGTAATTCGGGATTAGTGTAATCTGGAAAGGCAGTGACATGGTAAAAACAATAACATAAAAAATAAGTTGTCGACCTCTGAACTGCATTTTAGCCAATGCATATCCAACTGCTGACCCGGTTATCATTACCAAGGAGGTTGTAAAAACAGCTACGAACAAACTATTCATCAATGACCGGCCGATGGGAATTTTTGAGATCATTGTTTTAAAATTTTCCAGGCTCGGGTGAGCTGGCCATAGCGTCATATTTTCAATTTCATGAAGTGGTGCAAGTGAAGCTCCGATCATCCAGATAAAGGGATAAATAAAAGTTACAGCAGCAGCCGTTAATGCTACATACATGAATATTTTTTTTATAGAAAATTGTTTTTTCATTTCACACTTCTTTTTCAATAAATTTTTTCTGCAGTATTACTACAGTCATTATCATTAGCGCATAAAAGAATCCAAGTGTTGCGGAGTAGCCCATATTGTAATATTGAAATGCCTGTTTATAAATATATAGAACTGCAGAAAGGGTTGTATTTAACGGACCACCACCTGTCATTATGTAAGGTTCAATAAAAAGTGAAAACCCACCGATGGTAGAGAGTATCACTACCATGAAAATAGTTGGATTTATCATAGGTAAAGTAATATGATAAAATTGTTGCCAACGTGTTGCTCCTTCCATTTTTGCAGCTTCATAATATTGTGTAGGAACCGTTTGCAGCCCTACTAAAAAAAGAATTACATAGAGGCCCACATTTTTCCATGTAGCCATAACCGCAATAGAATAAATGGCAACATCGGGATTAATAAGCCATCCAATTTTTGCTGCGCCCATGCTCATTAAAACTTTATTAATTAACCCTGAATCATATCCTAATAATTGCTGCCATAAAATAGTTACAACAACTCCCGAAACTATTACCGGCATAAAAAAAGATGCCCTGAAAAAAGCAGCAGCTTTGATTTTTTGATTTAATAAATAGGCCAAAAATAATGATACTATTAGTTGAAGAGGTATATGCAATATCAAAAATTTTAATGTATTCCCAATAGCTTTCCAAAAAAGCCTGTCATGAAAAAGACGTGAATAATTATCTGTTCCAATAAATTTCATTGGAGAGATGATATTCCATTTATTAAAAGTGAGAAAGAAACAAAACAAGACAGGAAACACAACAAAAATTAGCACAAAAATCAGGTAAGGCGATACCAGTAGGTAAGGCAACCATTTTTTCTTTTGTGATCGTTTTGTTTTTGTAACGGGTATTTCTATATTCATAATAATAATTAAAATTGCTGAGCCATCAATTTTGCATTCTCTGCCATTCGTAATGATTCTACTGCATTATTATCATCTATAATCCTTATATGCTTCCTATCTTTTATCCAGTTCCATTGATCGTTCAGCATGTCTGTAAGCATTTGCCGGTAACGGTTTTGCTTATCAGCATTATTTCCACTTTCTATTATTACATGATCGTCAAAAAATATTTCAATTGATCTTCCTTTAACCTTTTTAACTTCTTTTCCTTTATTCTTATCAGTAATTGAGTATGGTCCGATC
>DASYOM010000175.1:0-2719 GCA_036007765.1 Chitinophagaceae bacterium
AATATAAGCTGGAAGTGAGGAGGAGGTTTTTCATATCAGGATTATTTTGCTGAGAATAGCACAAAGTTCAAATAATATACCAAACTACTTTAGAACTATAGCTCCTAACGCGGGCAAATAAAGGTTTATTTCAAAAGACTTGCTCTTTTTATCCACCAGCTTCGTTTCAACAGAATGATGTTTACTTTGTCCGCCGCCCCAGAAACGGGTGTCATCGCTACAGAAAATAATATTCCATTTATCTTTTCCTTTTACTGATATTTTCCAGTTATCCCTTGCGACAGGTGTCATATTAAATACAACTAAAACATTATCTGCACTCTTTTTACCCTTCCTCATGTAAACGATCACGCATTCATTTCTTTTATCAAGATCAATCCACTCAAAACCTTTTTTATCAAATTGCAATTCATACAACGCTGGCTCTGCCCTGTATAATTGATTCAATGCACTTATGCAATCCTGCATTTTTTGATGAGGCTCATGTTGTAAAAGATACCAATCAAGTTCAGTATGATAGTTCCATTCTGTCGTTTGTGCAAATTCATTTCCCATAAAAAGTAATTTGCCCCCTGGATGTGTATACATATATGTGTACAATAATCTAAGGTTCGCAAATTTGGCCCAGGTATCTCCTGGCATTTTATAAATCATGGGCGACTTGCCATGTACAATCTCATCATGGCTTAATGGAAGCATAAAATTTTCGTCATAATAATACATCATGCTAAAGGCAAATTTGTCCTGTTGGTCTTTCCTGTAAAGCGGATCTGTTTTAAAATAATTAATTGTGTCGTGCATCCAACCCATCATCCATTTCATACCAAAGCCAAGGCCACCACCTGTTGTAAGCCCTGTGATTCCCGGCCAGTCAGTAGATTCTTCAGCGATCATTTGCACATCAGGGAAATCGCGGTACACCATTTCATTAAGGTTTTTTATAAATGCAATCGCTTCAAGATTTCCATTGCCGCCAAATTCATTCGGCTCCCACTCACCTTCTTCTCTTGAATAATCGAGGCGCAGCATTGAGCTTACTGCATCTACACGTATGCCATCAATATGAAATTTATCAAACCAGAATCTTGCGCTACTTATAAGAAAGGATCTTACTTCGCCCCGTTTGTAATTAAAAATGTACGAGTTCCAGTCCGGATGAAACCCCTTGCGCATATCTGCATATTCATAGGTATGCGTACCGTCAAACATATATAATCCATGTGCATCGTATGGAAAATGAGAAGGAACCCAGTCGAGTATCACCCCGATGCCTTCATTATGAAAAGCTTCGATCATCTCCATAAAATCTTCGGGTATGCCAAACCGTGAGGTAGGAGCAAAATATCCCGCTCCCTGGTAGCCCCAACTGCCATCAAAAGGGAATTCCATTACCGGCATAAGCTCCACATGGGTAAAGCCCATTTTTTTTACGTAAGGCACAAGGCGCCTGGTAGTTTCAGCATAAGAATTTAACGATTCTTCACTGTAAGGATAAGGCCTCATCCAGCTCGCAAGATGAACTTCATATACGCTCCATGGAGCATTAAGCGAATTTTGTTTTTCGCGGTGTTTCATCCATTCATCATCTTTCCATTCGTGACTGAGATCGATTGCTTTTGACGCAGTGCCTGGACGCAGCTCCCAATGATTCGCATACGGATCGCCTTTATACAGCTTTGCGTTTTCGTAGCCTTCTATATAATATTTGTAGCTATCGTACTCTTTTATGCCCGGAATAAAGCCCTCCCATATGCCAGATTTTTCAAGCCTTACAAACAAAGGGTGAGTGCCTTCATCCCAATTATTAAAATCGCCTATAACATTTACTCTCGTTGCATTAGGCGCCCATACAGCGAAATAATATCCTTCTTTCTCTAAAACATTTAATGGGTGTGACCCAAATTTTTTATAAAGGCTATAATGTGTTCCGTTCCTGAAATTTTCAAGGTCTTCATCAGAAAATAATGAATAGTTCCAAACCGGTTTTGTGGTGTCTACAAAATTTTCTTCTTCGTATTTAGGCGGAAGATCTTTACTTCCTTTTTTAGCCGATGTATTTTCCGCATGCATTTTTTTTATTGCCATTTATGGAATTTAATGGATTTATCATCTAATGAAGATTCATTTTTGCTTTAACGTAAATTTAAGATTAGTGCTTAATTTAATCTAAATATTTTAATCACTTTTGGTTCTTATTCCCTCCGCCCCCAAAAGCTAAATTTTTGTTTATGAAAAATATCTTTACTCTTTTCATAGCCTTCATCTTTTTTTCTTTTTCTTCCTATGCGCAACTTGCAAAAATTACAGGCTCGGTAAGTGAGGCCAATGAGAAAAAACCTGTAAAAAATGCGGTTATTGCGTTATTAATCCCCAAGGATTCAATACTCTATAAGTTTACCCGCAGCGACCCCGACGGTAAATATTTAATAAATAATGTGAAGCCCGGCAATTATATTTTAATGACCACACACCCTTACTTTGCTGATGTGATAGAAGATGTTGAAATAAAAGGCGATACAGAATTTCCCCCTTATGGCCTTATATCAAAAGCGAAATTATTACAGGAAGTAATAGTGAAAACGGGAAGCCCGATAAAGATAAAAGGCGATACAACTATTTACACTGCCGATAGCTTCAAAGTGAGCGCTAATGCCAATGTAGAAGAATTACTAAAGAAGCTGCCCGGCATACAAGTTGATAAAGATGGTAAGATAAAAGC
>DASYOM010000176.1:0-17425 GCA_036007765.1 Chitinophagaceae bacterium
CGTTTCTTAGGGCTGGGCATAAACGATAATGTACCGGATGCAAAAACAATCTGGTTATTTCGCGATAACCTCACAAAAGGCAATATGATAGAAAAGCTGTTTGGTTACCTGGATAAGCAGTTAGATAAAGATGGCATTATAGTGCATAAAGGCAAGCTGGTAGATGCCTCCATTGTAGAAGTGCCTGTACAGCGCAACAGCCGTGATGAAAATAAACAGCTCAAAGAAGGCAGTGTGCCTGAAGAGTGGAGTGAAAATAAAGTACGCCAGAAAGATACAGATGCAAAATGGGTTACCCACAATGGCAAAGATTATTTTGGCTACAAAAATCACATTAAGGCAGATAGCAAAACAAAGCTTATCACAGGCTATAAAGCTACCGCCGCCAATATACATGACAGTGAGATGTTGGAAACATTGGTAGATAAAAAAGAAGATGGCGGTCAGCCGCTGAATGCAGACAGCGCTTACCGCAGCGAAGCTATTGAGGAAATGTGCAGCAGCAAAAACATAGAAAGCCAGATACATGAAAAAGGTTATCGCAACAAGCCTTTAACCAAACGGCAGCAACAGTGTAACAAAAAGAAATCAAAAACAAGAGCAAGAGTAGAACACATTTTTGGCTTTATGACCAATAGCATGAATGAAATGTATTTACACTACAGAAACTTTGTGAGAAATGAGGCTGGCATTGGACTAATGAACCTGACTTATAACTTGTTCAGATTGGTACAGCTTAATATAGAATTAAAAAGTTAATGGGATAAGTGTGCCCATTATTCAAAAAAGCAGAAAAAATAAAGGACTTAAATTACAAAAAACATCAACTATAGCTTAAAACAATGAAAGTTTATCAAATACACAATAGGATAAATTAGTAATTAAAAAAATTGGAGTTATTAGAGATGCCCTTTTAATATATCAGCTTAATATACCTTCCCGGTTTCCATGTCGATAGCCCATAATATTTTTAAATTAGAAATGATGGTAAAGAAAAATTCGAAGCTATTGCCGGTTCTCATCAATGGGTAGCCAAAATTTCCTTTTAAAATCCAGCATCTTTCACCATCACAGTATCCAAACATTTTTATAGTGGCCAGGTAATTACCATTCTTATCAATCAATGAAACAGTTTTTGATTTTCCTTTCTGAACTTTAAAATCGGTAATAGAAGGAGCATTATTTTTGAATTCAGAAAATGTTAGGTAAACACCTCTTTTATAAAGTTGTGTCAAAACAGGTAAGTCAAACCGCTTATTGTAATAATTTTCATATACCACGCTTTGGCTAAAAACTTTTTTCTTTATTGTATTAGCCCAGTATTGCTTATTTCATTTTGCAAAAGTGCTAAAGCAGGCATCAGCAGGTAATCTTTCATTTCATCAGCAGTTTCTTTTTTTCTAAGGCTGAGGCTTTCGGTTAATATCGTATCAATTTTGAATGCGGCATAAAAATCCGGCCTGAACGGAGAAAAACTTCGGCTTGAAAATTTACCTGTCCATAAGTTCTTTGAAGTGATACATTTTCGGTTAGCGTATCTTTTAACAAGACTTAGTTTTTTTAAAAAGCATACCAATTCAATATCATCATTGCGAAGGTTTTCTTTAAAATAATTGTTCAGATACATTGCTAAACTGTTCCTAAGGCCACCTGTAAAAGTGATTTTATAATTCTTTATAGCAGGTATAAGTATATTGTTGAGCAAAGAATAAATGCCAACCTGTGTAGTATCAAATCTTACATCTTCTATCGTTATAGATTTAAAAGGAAATAGCGATGAGCCTGAAAATCTATTAGAAGTATCAAGTGTGATTTCAATTTTCCTGGTAGTACTCAAATCGATACTATCCTTAGTAGAATTACCTGATCGCTGGCACAAAGCTCCGTTAGCAAATGATAAAAAACAGAAAGCAATTAAATTATGTCGAAGCAAAATTTTAAAATTTTATTAGAGCCAAATACTAAATGATTTATTATAATCAATTCATTATTTATAAAAAAGTAGTGAAAGTTATTTGCAGGTTATTAATATATTGTACAAACAAAAAACGCCCAAAACTATCAGGGCGTTTGAAAGTTATTAAAATCAAATTATTAAAATAGATACCTTACTCCAAGTTGCATCCCCCATGTAGTACTGAAAGATTTAATCTTCTGGAAAGGATTTGTAACAAGTTCTCTTTTGCCTGCATCATTGGTTATTTCTGACAAAGTAAATGTTGGTGAACCGCCGGTTGTTGACTTTAAAGATAAAGGGTTATTGACTGAAATTTGATCCCTTATGCCCCAATCTCCATTTAAGAAATTTGGAAGATTAATAATATCGGCGCTGAACTGCAAGGTATGCTTTGTGTTCCCGGTTTTAATATAAAAATCCTGTAGAAAACGCATGTCAACACGATTATACCATGGAGCCAAAGCAGTATTTCTTTCAGCGTATTGGTCTTTATGCTTCCGCAGGTAAGATGAATTACTTACAAACTTATCGTAAGCGGCTTGTTGGTCTGCAATAGAATACTTAACAGATCCATCTGTATTTTTCACAACAACAAATGGTACATCAGAGCCTTTTGCATATATATACATGAGGTCGGAGCTGCTATTTCCGTCATTATTAATATCGCCACCTACCACAAATGAATAATTAAATTGTGAAGTCCCTTCATAAAATAGTGAAATAGTGCTTGCAAAATGTTTAGCATATTCTAACCTGTAAGACAAATTTCCTGATACACGATGAGGAATTGCATAAGAAGAATAATACAATTCTTCGTCATTCGGGGTACCAACATTTGAAATAGATTCCCATGCAGAAGTTGCTCTTGAACCTGGGTTCGGACTGATTTCCGTTGCTAAAGTATATGTATAGGCAAGTGAACCATAGAATCCCTTAGAAAAGGTTTTTGAAATCTGGGCAGTTGCCGAAAAAGAATATCCTTTTTTTGTATTTTCTAAAACTACGTCCTCACCTAAATTAGGATATAATAATCTGTCTGCTGAAGCTGCAAAACTTTTCCTTTTATCAAGGCCTGTTAAAATTGCGTTAGGTGCATTAAGATTGAAATTACGCATCTTCACCGCATTAATATCTTTGGTATATAATATATCTATTGTACCTGCAAATCCATTTCCAAGTTGCTTATCTATTCCTAAGTTAGTCCTGAAGACTTGGGGAAATTTGAAATTTGGATCAATTAAAACAAAGGTGCGTGGAGCTGTGGGAGTAACTGTTGATGGGAATTTAGATATATAAGCATCCGGGTCAGGGTTAAAAGTAATGCCCGCCAGGTCAGCTTTTGAAGTAAGAACAGTACCATTTTGGTAGACTCCACTGTTACTTGGTAAATTAGTAAGAAATACAAATGGGATTTTACCGGTAAAGATGCCTGTTCCGCCACGCAATACAAGTCCATCAACATCAGGAACTTTCCACCTGAATCCTACACGCGGAGATAAAAGTAAGGTTGCCTTTGGCCATTTTCCAGTATTGTAATTTACAAGCTTGCCATTTTGGTCTGGAAACTGGTACGCATCAATTGCTGGATTAGGAATTGGTTGTTTAAGATAGGTTGGCACATCACCTCTTACTCCATAAGTCAATTTAAAATTTGGATTAATGTTGAATTCATCCTGTACATACACACCTAATTGCCCAAGTTTTAAATCAGCTGAAAAAACCTTTGGCTGCCCTGGTACTAACGAATAAGTATATGCGAAAAATGCGGGAGGGGCATCTGTAACAAATTCATTCAGGGTATTATAAATGTAATAGCCTTCCGATCCCTGCATAAATGCATTACCCACTTTCTGATATTCGTATGTTCCGCCGAAAGTTACCGTGTGCCTTCCTGCAAAAATTGTAAAGTTATCTGTAATTGAAGCTATATTATTTATCACTTCATTATTCCTGGTAAACGGATCAGTTCCGGCGCTCATATAATTTCTTCCTCCCGTAACACCAGGCACTGTACTATCAGCATTAAATATTTCAATAGTTGGAAAAATCCCGGCGGGGCTTCTCCTGACATCGTTAATATGTGTATAAGTTAACAGTAACTGATTTGAAATACGACTATTGAAATTACTGTTTAATTCCAATGTGGCAGATTGAACTATATGATCAGTGGCATAATCTGAATTTGCAAACCCTATCGATTGAACGCTGTTCCTGTTATTAGGCAACCGGGACGTAGGACCTGTAGTTTTACCGTTAACAGGATTTGTAATAATAAAACCGCCGCCATTTGGAACGCTACTTGCGTTTAGCGGCGATTGATCAGAGCCTTTAAAATCACTATACTTCAATACCAGTTTTTGTTTGTTATTAATGTTCCAGTCTATTTTACCCAAAAGTTTCCTGTTCTTGGTTACAAAATTTGGCCTGTTATCATATTCTCCCGCATCATAATTATACTTGGTTTTTAATACATCCCTGAATTTATCAAGTGAATCTTTGGGAGCCGCAGAAATAGTTCCGGAAGCGGATGAGCCAGTAGGAACGTACGTGTTAGGATTAGGCTGCGAAGCATTTTCCCACTCGGCATTTACGAAAAAGAATAATTTATTTTTAATAATAGCGCCTCCGAGACTTGCACCGTATACTTTATTCTTTTGAGGAGTGGGTGTGAGATCTGTTTTTCCTGCATGCTTACCATTAAAGCTTTGATCCCGGTAAAAACCATATGCAGAACCATGAAATGTATTTGTACCGCTTTTCGTGAGCACATTTAACCCTGCACCTGTAAAGCCAGATTGCCTTACATCATAAGGTGCAATATTCACAGAAATTTCATCGAATGATTCAATTGAAATGGGGCTTGCACCACCCCCGGGAAGCGGATCAGTGCTTAGGCCGAAGTTGTTATTAAGATTAGCCCCATCAATCTGAAGATTATTAAACCTGCCATCTCTTCCGGCAAAATTATTTCCGTTTGCCTGCGGTGTAAGACGTGTAAAATCAGTTATACTTCTTGAGATAGACGGAAGCGTAGCAATTTGCCGTGAATCAAATACGGTACTGGCACCGGTTTTAGACCGTGCTTTTCCCCTCGTTGCAGCAGTGATTGTAATTTCATTTAACACAGTAGATTTGGTTGACAGCACGGCATCCGCATTAAAAGGCTCACCCAATATAAGATTAACGTTGTTAATAGTTTGTGGGGTATAACCAAGATATGCTACTGTTATTTGATAAGGCCCCCCTATTCTTGTATTAGGAATAGTAAAGTTTCCGTCCTTCCTGGAAATAGTTACATATTTGGTTCCTGAAGGCTCGTGAACCGCCGTAATAGTAGCTCCCTCAAGAGAACTTCCATCGGCAGCTTTTACAAAACCCGTGATACTACTCGTAGTAACCTGGGCATTCATAAAAAACGGTAAGGCCAGTAAAGCAAATAATAAGGGGATAATTCTTTTGGGATTCATGGTGTTTTAGTTTTTTCGGGGCAAAGGAAGTAAATAATCCTTAATTCCACATTTACATTTTATTAACAAACATAAAGGCAACATATAAATAACTTTCGCTGCACATCTATGTTACGTAAATATTAAGTTGCTCTTTGTAAAAATCCTTAGCGAATTACACAAAAAGATACGATGGGTGATAAAAAGCTATACCGTAAATCAATAATCTATTCATTTACGAAATAGGCAATTTATAATTTTCACTTTCCGCAAAATTTCACATTGAACTATCTTTGCAAATAAATATTTTATATGTTGGATACTATTGAAGATGCTATTGAAGATATTAGGGCTGGTAAGTTGGTAATTGTTGTAGATGATGAAGACAGGGAAAATGAAGGAGATTTTATTACCTCCGCAAAAAATGTTACACCGCAAATTATAAACTTTATGAGCACGCATGGCCGCGGTCTTATTTGCGCTCCTATTTCTGAAGAAAGATGTGAAGAACTACAGCTTGAACTTATGGTAAATAAAAACACGGCCTTGCATGGTACGCCTTTTACCGTAAGCGTTGATTTACTTGGTGACGGATGCACTACGGGAATATCTGCACATGATCGTGCAAAAACAGTCCAGGCATTAATTGATGCCGCAACCAAACCAGAACAGTTGGGAAGACCCGGGCATATTTTCCCTTTACGTGCTAAAGCAGGCGGTGTATTGAGGCGTACCGGGCATACCGAAGCGACAATTGATCTTGCAAAAATTGCTGGTCATGGCGAAGCAGGTGTGTTGGTGGAAATTATGAATGAAGATGGCACAATGGCAAGGCTGCCTCAGTTACGGTCAATTGCTTCCAAACATAAACTTAAGCTTATCTCTATTAAAGATCTTATAGCTTATCGCCTTAAAAGAGAAACGCTCATTAAAGAAGATGTACGGGTAAAGATGCCGACGAAATTTGGCACATTTGAATTGATCGCCTTTAAACAACTTAATACCGGTGAAGAGCATATGGCCTTAAAAAAAGGTGACTGGAAAGAAAATGAAGCGGTATTAGTAAGGGTTCACTCAAGTTGTATGACCGGCGATATTCTTGGTTCTTTAAGATGTGATTGCGGTGACCAGCTTCATACAGCTATGAAAATGGTAGAAGCCGAGGGCAAAGGACTTATATTATATATGAACCAGGAAGGAAGGGGTATAGGTTTGCTTAATAAGCTTAAGGCATATAAGCTCCAGGAAGAAGGCCGAGATACCGTAGAAGCAAATCTTGAGCTCGGTTTTTCTATGGATGAAAGAGATTATGGGGTGGGGGCACAAATATTGAGAGAGCTCGGTGTTTCCAAGATCCGGCTTATTAGTAACAACCCTAAAAAAAGAGCAGGGCTGCTTGGGTATGGTCTTGAAATTGTAGATACTGTCCCTATAGAAATAAAGTCCAATTCCCACAACGAAAAATACCTAAAGACAAAAAGAGATAAGATGGGGCATAAGATTTTGGCGAAGTAAATACTTACGATGCCTAGGGTGTGATATACGATTTTTTGAGACAGTCGGCACCATCCAGGACACGATTGTTAGTATTTAGTTGGCGCTCGTCGCTTTCGTACTTGTATCCTGGATCAATTTCCTTCTTCTTTTTGCATTGGTAAAAAACTCCTCAAACGTATCAAATTCTTTCCTGTATGAAAGTTGCACACCAGTTCGATTACGACGTGTGATGCCAGAAATATCACCGAGATCGGCATCGCTTCTGTTAAAACCAATTACTCTGAATCTTCCGTCGGGTGAAATGAGATATTCGAACGATACATCAGGAGTAAATAAGAAGTTTGAGTTGGAATTGCTTGCAGCCTGGCCTAGTTTATAATCTACATTGCCACCTACTTTTACCAATAGCTTATTATTAAAGAAAGTAGTTCTTAATCCAAAATTTCCAAGATTCTGTAATTCCTTTTGTGTAGCTCCAAAATTAAAATCGGCTGTATTGACATTTGTATAAAGATTTACTGAATTGGATTTTAATAATTTTTGCAGCCAGTTATTTAACGAAGAGGACAGTGTTGCGGAAAGTAATTGCCCCACACTTCTTGTTACAAAATTACCGGTATTATTAGTGCTTAGCAATCTTTGATCATCGCTCATAAAAGTATTGAACAATAGCAGGGAAGTTACCTGTTTATTGAGTTCATTTTTATCAGCTTCATACCTTGTTTTCAAATATTCATTGGCTATTGGGTCGGATTTTAAAGGATTATCAAATGGGAATTGAAATTCAAATTCAGGCCGCGGTTCTTTCAAAGTCCCCCTGAGTTTAAAAATTATATCAACATCACCTTTTGCATTTGAAAATCCTGAACTGGTAGGTATGTTGCTCAGCACAACCTGTTGAGCCCTGTAAACTGCATCAATGTTAAGATTGGCAAGGTATGGATCGCCCTGCCATTCAATATATCCTGACTGCAAGGTAAAAGGTGTTTTAAGGAATGTTTGGAAGTTAAAGGTATATTCTCCCTCCTGAACATCATATCTTCCTCTTATTGTTAATGGGTCTTTAGTGCCGGCAGTTATATTAAGTTTTCCGCTTCCCTGCGCTTTTATAATATCACCGGTAGTTTCATCAAGTATCACGTCAATCTTAGCATATGGGTTAGCTGTTATTTCCATATCTACCTTAATACTGGAATTTTCCCTGTTTGTAAGATCAGCCTTCATTTCACGCCCAAACTTTGTAAACTCAATATAATCTAGTGTACCGGTTTCAGCTGTTTCTCCTGTTGGTAAATAAATATGGCTGCTATCTGTTGGCTCCCCGGTTATATTCATCCGCATATCTGTAACGAATCCATTGAGAGATAATTCGGCATCGCCTATCAGGTTGCCATAAAATTGTTTGTTATCTCTTGCCGTGGTATTCAATAAAACAAACCTGCCTGGATCATTGCCCCTTTGATCTGTTTTCAAATGAAATTCATTGAAGAAAAAATTATCAAAAAAGCTATGGTATAATTTTCCGCTTACTGTAGCAGTATTGTTTAATGTGTCTCTTATTTTTATGGTTCCAAAATCAATTTCATCAGGCTTAAAATTTATAATAGTATTATTATCAAAAATATAGCGGCAGCGTGTGTAATCTACCGTCATGGTGGTACTGTCAAGCCGTATTGATCCCGTTAATTTAGGATCAGATGATTTTCCTGAAAGGCTTAATTTTCCTGTTGCTTTACCGGATATGCCGCTAAAGATGTTACCAAGATATTCTTCCAGAATATGTATTCCAGAGTTATTAAGCACAATAGAACCATTGATTTGATTGCCGGTAGAATCTTTAGGCCTGTAACCAAAATCCGCTGCGAAATTGTATAGCTTATTATCTGAAATTGCATTCAATGTAAAGCTGCCTGGCCCCATCAAATATTCACCTTTTGTACTAATGACCCCTATTGAGTCATTCTCAAAACGAAATTGCTCTGTTTTGGTATCGAACTCGACAGCAAGTTTTCCAAAAGGATCGTTAACGCGAATAACTCCGGTCATAAGTCCATCTACGCGAACTGTTTTTGTGAGAAGAGGCGTTATATCACCGATATTTAGATTTTTTAGCCCAATCACAACATCATTGCTGGAGCCAATTTCGGATGGCTCTGTGGATACATAAATTTCCTGTCCACCCTGGGTAAACCTGATGTTACTGGCAATAAGCATATCCCTTATTAGTTCAAGCCTTCCCCCTTTTTCAATGGTCCATTTTTTTTGATTGATTGTGAAGCTTGATGGATTTACCAACAAATCGAAGCCATCTTTTTTGGTAAGAACCCGAAAGGAAAGATCGGCAGCATTTAAAGTTTTATTTGCAGATGTATTAATGATCACATCAGAGACATCATTTGCAGCTACTACCTGCAGTTTGGTGCCCGGCAAATGAAGGCTGTCATTGATCACGACATCATCAATATCGCCATCGAAAGTAAGTGTATCCTGTGTGCCTCTTCCGGTGAAATGGATATCTTTGAAATCAATATTGCTGTAAGTAAACAGCGGAATATCTGCCTGGAGATTCAATGTGTTTTCGGCAACATTTATATTACCAATGAAGGTCGAATTATTAAGCCCACTCATTTTTTTATCGAAGAGTGCAATGTAATCGCTCACATTTTTTGTTTTGACAAGAAATGAAAAATCCTGGTTTTGAATTTTATGTTTTGGCTTATTGATATATGCAGGATAATATTTGTAGAGGAACAATTGAAAAGCATCAGGAAGCTCATTAATACTAAAATTCCCTTTAAGCTCCGCATCCAATTCATTGGTATGTAGCGTCAAATGTTTTTTCCCATTTTCCAATGAAGAATTGATCGTTAGAGAATCAAATGACAGGTGCTGGTCTTTGTCAAGTAATATAGCATTATAAAGTTTTGCCGACCCTAAAAAATTATCAATATTATTTCCTGTAAAATTGAGGTTGAAAATACCGGTTAAAGAAACGCTATCGTTAGTAAAGCCAAGCTGTTTAAGATTAAGAATGCCCACATTAGCATTCACATTAAATTCAGGAGCAGATTTACTGAAATTGATTGAACCGGTAAGTGTATCTATTTTTATATTAGGATCATTTATACTTGCAGTGCCGGAAAAAAGCTTTTTCACAAAATTACCATGTGCGATTATATTAGAATACGAATAACCATTAAATACCACATGGCTTATATTTCCATCAACACCGATGTTTACATCATTAGCATTAAAGCCCTTTCCATTTATACTTCCACTGAAAGCAATATTACCAATTTGGCTATTATTGATAAACTTACCAAGTTGAAAGTTATCAGTTGAAATTTTTCCGTTATAAATGGCTTTACCCTGCTCAGGAATCTTCATATGCAAGTCTGTCCGGAGCGTGCCAATATCTGTTCTTAAAGTTCCATAAGCAACAAAATCGCGAATAAATCCTGTATAGCTACCAGTAAATCCTATTCTGCCAAATGCACTCAGGCGTGGGTTATCAATATCTTTTAGTGAAGGGATCAATTCAGCCAGTTCTGAATAAGTTGTCCGCATTTCCCTTGACCTAAAATCAATGAAGGCTTCGTGTATATCGGGAAGGCCGCTTAAACTTATATCTCCATCCAGGTAATTATTTGCACCTGCCCGTATTATCATTTTCCTGGCAGAAAAATTATCAATCTTTCCCTTTACATCGCCATTCAATGAAAATATTTTATTCCATGTTTTTGTTTCGGGAGCAAAATAAGCAAGATCATCGCTATTAAGTTCACTGTTTTCAAAATGGCCTTCAACAGTAACAGTATGTACGAAGTCCTCCATGTCATCCTGGAAACTATTATAGCGCATGGAATAATAATTTTTAAGATGGCTCTTATTGGTTATAAGATCAAGATTTTTAAATTCCATAAAGTGTGGCGTGAACTTAAAATCAGCACTTATTTTTTTAATATTAAATCCATTTCTTTCTTTGGTTGATGCAAGGACGTTAGCGGTTAATGTATCCTTTATAAAGCGCAGGTTTTTAATAGTTCCATCTATTTCAAATAAGAAAAGATGCTTATCATCAAACCTATCCGTAAAAGCAGGTCTTGAGGATTGTTTTTCCATTGAAAAATTGCCATTAGTAATTTTTACATTTTTTACGATAAGCCTCCAATCATCGGTATTCCATCGAAGCCCTGTAAGCGTATCATTATCAATTTGAATTGGCGATAATGTAGTATGCTTTGGCCGGTTGCCATCATAATCACATAGAGAAAAAACAGGATGGTCAATATTGATAAAACTTATATTGATTATATTTTTATCAATGTCAAATTTGTCTGCTTTAAGATCAAGTTTGTTCAAAGACACAAGTAAATTTTCTCCTCTCCATTCGTCCTGCTGCCATATTTTTACGCGGTTCAATTCAACAACATCCAGGTTGAGCTCAATAGATGCTGAAGTATCTTTTTTATTTTTTTTCGGCCCTGAAAAGTAATCAACCAAAAACTGGTAATTCCATACAGAATCTTGCCGGTTAATATTGATGATGGCATCATCAAGGCCCACATATTTAAGGGTGATATTATCTTTCCAGAAAAACCAATCGGTTATATTTACTTTGGCAGCGCCTGCATATAACAATGTGTCTTTGTTTTGATCAAGGACTAACGTGCCTTGTAACAGCATTTTGTCAAAAAGCTCAAAGTCAACGTGCGTAATAGAAACAGTAGTATGAAGGTTTTTAGATAAACTCTTTGCTACTTTTTTTACAATAAAATTTTGAAAAAAAGTTGTTTGCAGCAGTACCCATAATATCAATACCAACACCAAGAGTGCAAGTATAGTACGGATAAATATTTTAAATACTTTTTTCAGTTAATGTTATTGAGTGGCAAAAATAATCAAACCACTTTGTTAGTCAAATTACCGGAAAGTTAAAGATTTACAATTTTGCAGATGTAATCGAATACATTATTTACTTCTCCGTTAACTAAATCAAAATAACCTGTTATCAAAAAAAATGATTTCAAATTAAAAACATTTTATAAATTACAATTTCAAATTTAGCGCTGAAAATTTTTCAATTATATTATTCGGTTTGTCTTGCATTCAGTTAATAAATGTAGAAGACAATTAATTTTTTAGCCATTGACTGTCACAATCATCTTTCAGATGAAATGGTATTCATCAAGTATTTAGTAAAGTTCACATAAGATTATTTCAATATTAATTATTTGTTTGGATGTCAAACAAAAAATTAAAATCAGAATAATCAATCAACATTACAACAATGAAAAATTTTATTATAAAAGCAGGAGTAATAATCATCAGCTTATTTATTTATCACGATGTAACGGCGCAAACAGAAATTCATGGAAGTGTTATTGATCATAATAACAGGCCAGTTCTTAATGCTAATATATTACTATTAAAAAATGCAGACTCTTCCCTGGTGAAAGGAATGTTTACCAATGAAGCGGGACAATTTTCTTTTCAAAATATTCCTGTAGGTACATACATTGTTACATCAACCTATACAGGATATTCACCTGTTTATACTTCTTCGTTTGAAGTAAAAGCCAGGGAAAATATTGACCTGGGTAACATAACACTCATGCAGGGAAATGCGCAGCTTACCGAGGTAAAAGTAGCGGCCAAAAAACCGTTGCTGGAGCAAAAGATAGATCGTTTAGTCATTAACGTTAGTAACAGTATTACTGCTGCCGGCAATACGGCGCTTGAAATATTGGAACGTTCACCCGGTGTAACTGTAGATCACCAAAACAATTTAATATCAATGAATGGAAAAGATGGAGTGGTGCTTATCATCAATGGTAAAATGAGCCATATACCTGTGAGCGCAGTTGTACAATTACTTGCCGGTATGCCTTCTTCTAATATTGAAAAAATTGAATTGATTACAACACCCCCGGCAAACTTTGATGCAGAGGGTAATGCAGGCTATATAAATATTGTGCTGAAAGAAAATAATAATTTCGGTACTAACGGTTCTTATTCTGCATCGCTGGGCTATGGTAAAGGATGGGTAGAGCAGGCAAGCATCAACATAAATCATCGCAAAGGGAAAATAAATTTATATGGAGACGTTTCGTATTCCCGTATAAAAAAGCCCTTTCCCATAAAATCATATAGCAGGGTTTCTTACCTGGGAAATATAACTGAAACTCAATTTACCGGTCATCGTAATGACACCACCATCGGATTTAGCGCAAGACTTGGCGTGGATTATCAATTCAACAGTCGAACAATAATAGGGGTGCTGCTTTCCAACAATGATAGAAAATATACACAATCAGAATCAAATGAAAGTTTGATAATAATAAATAATAATCCTGATACAATAATAAAGCTCAATAATAATGAACTAAACCATTGGCAAAACTATAGCGCCAATCTTAATCTTCAACATAATTTTAAAGAAGATGAAAAGCTGTCATTAAATTTGGACTACATATATTATTCAAATTATCAGCCGGTAAACTATGCAACATCTTACTATAATAATTCCGGCAACTTCTTTTATGAGAGGTTAACAAGAAGCGGTAAATCAACTCCAATAAATTTTTTGGTTGCTGCAATTGATTATTCCAAAAAGCTCAGCAACAAAATGAGTATGGAAACAGGTATTAAAACAACTTTTTCAGCATTTAATAATGATATAAGTTTTGACAGGTATCAGCAGCAGTTTTGGGTTAAAGATAAATTGCTTTCAGCTAAATATAAATTGAATGAAGATTATGAAGCGGCTTATACGTCCTTAAATATAACTATCAATAAAAACACCGCGGCTAAAGTGGGGTTAAGATATGAATATACCAATTCCAACCTGGGAACAGAAACTATCAAAAATATTGTGGACAGGCATTATGGTAAACTTTTCCCAACACTTTTTATATCGCATACCATAAACGAAAATAATGCCATAAGTTTTTCTTACAGCTTAAGAATTACAAGGCCTACCTTTACAGACCTTGCTCCCTTTACTTATTATACTGATCCCAATACGCTGTTAACAGGAAATGCTTCCCTTCAACCAGCATTGTCCACTACTTTTAAAGCAGACTATACCTACAGAAAATATTTGCTATCTGTTTCTTACAGCAAAACCAATAATGCTATTACTGGCTTTCAGCCCAATGTAGACTCGGCAACAAATAAACGCACCCTTTCGCCAGCCAATCTTAAAAATCAAAAAATAGCATCTGCTATAATTTCCATACCTATTACCATAGGCGACTGGTGGACGATGCAATATAATTTTACGGGCTTTTGGCAACAAATAAATACCTTTTATAAGGAAAACCCCATACGGCTATCGCATTTATACTATACAATAAATGCCAGCCAAAGTTTCAAACTTCCAAAAAATTTTTCAACTGAACTATCGGGCTTTTTCTTTTCCCCCCAATTGTATGGTATAGTTCTGCGCAGGGCATTCGGAAAACTTGACCTTGGCATTAAAAAAAAGCTGGCGGATAAAAAAAGTACATTAAGCTTTAATGTAAGCGATATATTTGAGACGATGTTGTTCGGTGGCTCAACTAACTTACCCGAGCAAAATCTTGTATCAAATAGATTGATAAGATTTTCTCAAAGAACTTATAAGCTAAATTTTACCCACAACTTTGGCAACGATAAATTAAAAAGCAAAAGAGACAGGGGAACCGGCGCTGAGGAAGAAAAAGGAAGGGTTCAATATTAGATTGAAAACATTTTAAGAGATTTAAATTGATATTAAGTAAATTAATAGCCTGCTGCAGCATCATCGCCACGCTTATCGCCCACAGCCTGTATTGTTTTATCTGGCATAACCATAATAACTTCAGTCCTGCCGATAGCATCTCTTGTTGTTATTTTATAACCTATTTGCTTCAATTCGCTGATAACATTTTTATCAAAATCTTTTTCAACATAAATTTCATCAGGAAGCCATTGATGATGAAATTTTGGTTTGTTAACCGCATCCACTGCTGTCATATTAAAATCTATAATATTAACAAGGGTTTGATATACACTTGTAGGAATGGTGGTGCCGCCTGGTGTTCCAACAACTATCCACGGTACATTATTTTTCAAAACTATGGTTGGTGTCATACTGCTTAACATACGTTTGCCGGGTGCGATTGAATTTGCTTCAGCACCCACTGCGCCATACATATTAGGCACGCCGGGTTTTACACTGAAGTCATCCATTTCATTATTTAATAAAAACCCGGCACCGGCCACAACTGTTCTGCTGCCATAGCCGCCATTTAATGTTGTGGTTACAGAAACGGCATTGCCGTCTTTATCCAGTACATCAAAATGAGTGGTCTCTTCACTTTCCTTTATCATTCCTTCTTTTACCACCTCACTGTTTCCTGCTTTGCCTGGTTCATAATTGCTCATTCTTTTTATAAGATATTCATCACTCACTAAAGTTTTTACAGGCACTTTTATAAAATCAGTATCACCCAGGAACTTTGCACGGTCAGCATAAGCACGGCGTTCTACTTCAGTCATTA
Source organism: Chitinophagaceae bacterium (assembly GCA_036007765.1). GTDB lineage: Bacteria > Bacteroidota > Bacteroidia > Chitinophagales > Chitinophagaceae > Ginsengibacter. Next base: position 15,426 of record DASYOM010000176.1, read on the forward strand.
GTTGTACTGAATTTACACTTTCAAATTTCATATCACTAATGTTCCTGTTATCGCTCATTTTCAACATTTGTTCAAGAATAATTCCTCCACTGCTGGGCAATGGCATAGTGATTATCGAATTTCCTTTGTAATTAAAAACAATTGGCTCGCGTTCTTTTGCTTTATAGTTTTTGAGGTCTGCTTCTGTAATTATGCCATGGCCTTTTTTCATTTCAGCCGCAATAAGTTTTGCAGTCTCACCTTCATAAAATCCTTTAGCACCTTCATCCCTTATTCTTTTCAAAGTATTAGCCAGGTCTTTTTGTATGAGTGTGTCACCTTGTTTCCATTCTCCATTTTTTACAAATACAGGAATTGTTGAATTCAATTTTAAAAATTCATTCTTATAATAATTAAAGCTTTCAGCCTGTGATCCTGAAATTGTAAACCCTTTTTCTGCAAGATCAATTGCAGGTTGTATCAATTTTTTAAAAGGGAGCTTTGCATATTTCATAGCTGCAAATAATCCCGCTATCGTTCCCGGCACTCCGCATGCAAGATGGCCATCCTGGGATAACTGCATTTGTGGGTTACCGTTAGTATCGAGGTACATATCTCTTGATGCTGCTGCCGGTGCAGTTTCCCGATAATCAATTGCAATGTTTTCTCCGGTGCTTAAATGAGCAATCATAAATCCACCGCCACCAATATTGCCTGCGCCAGGGTAAACCACAGCCAGGGCAAGTTGCGTTGCTATCGCTCCATCAATAGCATTGCCACCTTCCTTCAAAATGTTTGCGCCTGCCTGGCTCGCCAATGCATGAGCGGAAACGACTGCGCCGTGTTTGCACAATACGATTTTACTAGTCTTATAATTATACGCGTTTAATTTATTTTGTTGTGCGCATAAAGGGGTTGCTACATTTAATAGAAGGAAAAGAAAAGGAAAAACATATGATCTTGCCATGTCGGTTTTTATACAAATTTATGTTTTGAGAGTAGAACTTTAGTAACTTTAAAATCTATTACCCCAAAAAAAATTAACCATGAGAAAATTTACACCAATCCTCAGAACGTTATTTACAATTCTCGTTTCAACCGTCACAATTGGTTTTGCAGATGCACAGAAAGGAACAATAAAGGGTGTAGTAATTGATGAGAGAGGCCCTCTGGCAAATGCTTCTGTTACCATAGAAGGCACAAAAAATGGAACTATTACCAATAACAATGGTGAATATGAATTAAGCGTAGAGCCTGGAAGATATAATGTCTTAGTTAGTTATGTCGGTTACCAATTGTATAGCAAAAAAGTCAATGTAAAACCTAATCAAACCTTTATTGCTGATGCCTCATTAATATCCGCAGGGATAGGTGAAGATATTGTAGTAGTAGGAAGCCGTTCTGCAGGCAGAAGTAAACTAGCGACTTCTGTTCCTGTTGATGTAATACCTGTATCACAGGTTATTAATGATATTGGACAGGTCGATCTTAATCAGATTTTAAATTTCATCGCTCCATCTTTTCAATCTTCGCGCCAAACAGTTGCTGATGGCACAGATCATTTGGATCCTGCACAATTAAGAGGGTTGGGAACTGACCAGGTATTGGTGCTTATCAATGGAAAGCGCCGCCATCAATCGGCATTGGTTAATGTAAATGGTACAATAAACCGCGGCCAGGTAAGTACCGACCTTAGCACTATACCTGCAACTGCTATTGAAAGAATTGAGATTTTAAGAGACGGAGCTGCTGCGCAATATGGCTCCGATGCTATTGCAGGTGTAATAAATATTGTATTAAAAAAGAAAACGGGGATTCTGGAAGCGGGTGTTAGCTATGGTGAATACATCACAAAGTATCCTAAAAATTATGCTCTCTTTAAAATCCAGGGTAAAACGGATGACCCTGACGTAAATGTAACTGATGGAAAAACTTTCCAGGGTTCGTTGGGTTATGGATTTAATATTGGCAAAGGATACCTTACGCTAAATGGAGAATATATTGACAGGGGAGGAACTAAC
>DASYOM010000177.1:0-8462 GCA_036007765.1 Chitinophagaceae bacterium
ATTAAAATTAATCCACGGCTTTTAATTATTACCTACATCGCCATCCATATTGAGTACAGGCGCATATTGCCCATTTACATCAAATCCTCCATAATCATAACCATAACCTGCCTCGTCTGGGTCAATGCGTACATTAATGCCTGCATCCACATTCCAGGCGTTATTGTTTCCGGCGGTCCATCTTCGTTCAAGCCATAAAGGTGTGGACAGGTAAATATCATAATCTTTGGTAAGGCGTCAGCTGAATTTGATATCATCCTGCAGGTTTGGCGTGAAATCATCTTTTGAAATAAATAGCTTAAAATTCCTTCCGCTGAATCCCACGTGGGCGCCCGCTATTAACGAATAATCTTTACTGAAATTAATAAAATAATTTCCTCCTGCTTCGATACCTGATGAGTTTGCAGCGCCCAGTGAATACGCACCTGATTGCTTTACAGTTTTTGCTTTTTGTGACATGTAGGGACTTAGGTAAATGGCGAAATAATTTCCTTTGTAGAGAACTTTTGAAACCGATTCCCGGCGGATATTATTGGGCTGCTTATGAAAGTGTGTCACAATAGTTTTTTGCAACCTTTTGTTTTCACCAGTAAAAACGTAACTGAATGATACGCCTGCGTAAGCCAGGTTAGCCGAGTAAGTTCCCGTGCTTTGTGGTTTGCCCGTTACATTTATTTCGTAAGTTCCATTCACTATTTTTTTACCGGAAAAATTAGCCAGCAGTTTACCTTGCAAATAATTATTGTTTCGCATCAGGAATGTATAGCCGCCTCCAATATTATAATTGACCCATGGACGCAGGTTGTTGCCGACGGAAGCGTTTAAGTCCAGGACGGTTGTTTGATTTCCATTTGCATCGGAATAAACTTCCTGGAAGCCGTAGGGATGATATCGCAAAGGATAATACCGAACATTTACTCCTGCAACTATATTCCAAAAACTATGGCTTCCCGTAAACCAACGCTTTTGTATCCAGATGGGAGAGCTCATGTAAAAGCTCCATAAACCTGTCGTCGGTCCCTTTCCCTTATCGTCCACGTCGCCACCAAGACTTGGGTTAAAGTCGCTTCCCGGAATAAAGAGTTTGTAATTAGTTGCGGCGGCACCACCGTGCAGGCCGGTCACGAGGGAATAACTATTGCAGATGGGAATATATAAATCTGGGCCTGCTTCAAAGCCATGTTTGGGAGAAGTCGTTAAATGATAATTGCCTGTTAGAGGTTGAGCTTTTGCTTGATTAACAATATAAGATGAAATTGAAAAGCCAAATAGCGATCGACTACCAGCGTTTGCCCGGGGCAGTGAGTCATGCAGATAATCACTCCTTGTTTGGGAAAAGATATTACTTGGGTAATTTGCTGCAAATATTAGAACTATTATAATTTGGCTCTTTAAACTAATTCTTATTTTCATCTATCGGTTATTCATTATGTACATTTTTATTATCTAATCGATGTAAATTGAATTGAAAAATTTACCCTCAAATGCCTTATTGCTACTTTTAATATGACACTATCATTTTAAGGTAAAGCTGCAAAGTGTTAAATTTTCCCATGATATATTTATTATATAGAAAAACATTTGTTCGTATAGCCAATAGTGTTACGCTATTATTATCACACTAACGTTTTTTCTATCTCCGCAAAACCATCTTCTGCAGATATATTCTCCCATAAAATTTTATAAATTGTTTCTGCAATAGGCATTTCTGCCTTTACTTTTTTATTAATAATATTAATGCATTTGTTGGCATTATAGCCTTCGGCTACCATGCTCATTTCCAATTGAGCAGCCTTTACTGAATATCCTTTACCAATCATATTGCCAAAAGTGCGGTTGCGGCTATAAAGTGAATAACAGGTTACGAGTAAATCGCCGAGATAAACTGAGGCGGCATAATTTGTTGTGTGCTTTTTTTCAATCTTCGTATTCGGCACGGTATGTTCAATAGTTCCTACTTCCACATTTTGTATTCCTGCTTTTCTTAAAAAGCCTGCCATCTCATCGGCACTGTTTGCAATGAGCACACTTAAAAAATTATCACCATATTCCAGGCCATGTGCAATACCTGCTCCTATTGCATAAATATTTTTTAAAACGGCTGCATATTGCACTCCATAAATATCAGTGTTATGAATTGTATTTAAGTAAGGAGTTTTAAAATGAGACGCTATGTCTTTAGTGGTTTGTTCATCGAGCCCGGAGAAAGTGAGGTAAGATAATTTTTCAGCAGCAACTTCTTCCGCATGGCACGGGCCAAGCACAGTAAAATAATTTTCTAATAATACATCGAATTCAATTTCCAGGTATTCATTTAATAATAAATTATTACCAGGCAAAATTCCCTTTATAGCAGATACAATTTTTTTATCCCGGAAAATATCTTTCGGGAGTTTGCCAATTACATCTACTGCATAAGCCGATGGCACCACTATAACAATGCAGTCAGCATTATTAATTACTTCTTCCGTATTTGTTGTAAGGTGAAGAAGGCTGGTATCAAAATAAGCTGAACTAAGATAATGAGGATTGTGTCTCCGTTTTTTAAAATGCCCGAGGGTATTTTCTGATCTTATCCACCACGAAATTGAATTATTATTATCGGTTAATATTTTCGCAAGGGCGGTTCCCCAGCTACCACTTCCAATAATTCCGAATTTCATATTAGGCCTAATTTTTCTACCGCAATTTGTGCCGCCACCTGGCTGGCATCTTTTTTATTAAATGCTTTCGCTTCAGCAACCAATACACCATCAATTTTTGCCCCAATGGTAAACAACCGCCGCCCATTTTCTACTTTTTCTTCCAGGGTTTCAAACTCAAGGTTCTTGCCATTTTTATTAGCCCATCCATACAGTTTATTTTTTTGATTGATATCGAGATTTTCGAGATCCTTCATAAAAAAATGTGGATTAATGATGTGCCTGGTAACCCATAGTTGTGTATTGTTATATCCCTTATCAAGATAAACTGCGCCTACCACAGCTTCAAGGGTATTTCCAAAAATCTGGGAAATTTTCAACGAATTATCAAAGCGATTATAAAATGTAATTTTTTTGAAACCTATTTTTAAAGCAATGTCATTTAGCTGGTTCCTGTTTACCATCTTACTTCTCATCTCGGTTAAGAATCCTTCATCTTTATAGGGATACCGCATGAATAAATAATGGGCAACCAATGAGCTAAGAACCGCATCGCCTAAGAATTCCAGCCGTTCATTGTTTTCATCGGCCCCTTCTCTTATTGACCTGTGGCTTAAAGCCGTTTTGTATAAACTTAAGTTCCCGGGAGCAAAACCGAGCACATTGCGCAGTTGTCTTCTGAAATCCCTGTCGGATTTAGTAGAATACATATTTTTGAAAAAAAGCACAGTTGGAAGTTAGATGAATTTTAACTTAAGTTACCAATTAAATATCCAATTGTTCTAAGAGCAAAAGAGAAATGGAGTTGACGAATTTGTTGCTATATAATCAGCTTTAAAAATAAATCTGATTTAAAATACCGCCCGGTCTATTTTATAAATTTAAAAATACAGAAGACCGCAACAATAAGTGTGAGCCAAAAAACAAATGACCATAATATCAAGGTGCCTTCTGCAGCAGAAACCCTTTTAACCAGCCTCTTTTCTAAAACTGCAGCATCGTCTTTAGTGGCAAAAACATTTTTCATATCATCACGCCAGAGAGTGATTTCTTTTTTTGAAGCATCCACTCTTGCAGCTACTTCTTTGTCCACCTCCGTATCAATATAGGTCATTATTTCTGCCGCTTCTTTTTCGCCAAGGCGACGAATAAGAAAATTGTGGATTTCTGAATGAGGGATAATTTCGGTGCTTTCCATAAGAGATATTTTTAGTGCAAACTAATTTATTTTTTGTACTTCTTTACTATTACAGAAGCATTGTGGCCACCAAATCCAAAAGTATTGCTGAGTGCAGCATTTACTTCTTTTTCCTGCGCCATATTAAAAGTGAAGTTCAGTTTTGGATCAAGCTGAGGATCATCAGTAAAATGATTGATAGTGGGAGGCACGATATTTTTTGTAACTGCGAATATACAGGCAAGTGCTTCAATAACCCCTGCCGCACCAAGGCAATGGCCGGTCATTGATTTGGTGGAACTGATATTTAAATCATATGCTTTGTCGCCAAATACATTCAAGATCGCTTTAGTTTCGGCTATATCTCCCAAAGGAGTTGATGTTCCATGAACATTAATATAATCTATGTCCTCAGGATTCATACCTGCGTCTTTCAAGGCTACATGCATTACGTTTTTTGCGCCCAGTCCTTCCGGATGTGGCGCTGTAATATGGTAAGCATCGGCGGTAGCTCCACCACCTGCAATTTCGCAATAAATTTTTGCACCCCTGGCAATAGCGTGCTCCAGTTCTTCAAGTATAAGTATACCGGCTGCTTCCCCCATTACAAAGCCATCCCTGTCTTTATCAAAAGGGCGTGAGGCGGTTTTGGGGTCATTATTTCTTTCGCTGAGGGCCTTCATTGCATTAAAACCTCCAACGCCGGCTTCACAAATAACAGCCTCGCTGCCGCCGGTAAGTATAATATCAGCTTTGTTAAGGCGAATATTATCATAGGCGTCAATGATAGCATTGGTACTACTTGCACAAGCGCTCACCACGGCGAAATTCGGCCCACGGAAACCGTATCGCATGGAAATTTGCCCGGCGCCAATGTCCAATATCATTTTAGGAATAAAGAAAGGATTGAAGCGTGGAGTTCCATCTCCACGGCCAAACTCCAGCACATCATCCTGGAAAGTATTAATGCCTCCAATACCACTTGCAAAGATTACACCTACCCTGTCAGGGTCTACATTATCTTTATTTATGCCAGCATCTTTGACTGCTTCGTCACTTGCAACAATAGCAAATTGTGTAAACCTGTCGAGCTTTCTTGCTTCCTTTCTATCGAAATAAAGAGAAGGGTCAAAATCTTTAACTTCACAGGCAAACCTGGTCTTAAATTTTGTAACATTGAATAGTTGAATAGCATCAGCACCAGAAACGCCTTTAACTAAACCGTCCCAATATTCCGGAACAGATTTACCTAAAGGCGTTATGGCTCCCAATCCCGTTACAACAACCCGTTTTAATTCCATAAGCTTGCCTGCGATGTTAAATAAGATGATTACTTAGCATGCTCTTCAAGGTATGCTACAGCCTGGCCAACCGTAGTAATGGTTTCGGCCTGCTCATCAGGAATAGAAATATTAAATTCTTTTTCAAATTCCATGATCAATTCAACAGTATCCAAACTGTCTGCACCTAAATCGTTAGTAAAAGAAGCTTCGGTTGTTACTTCAGCCTCATCAACTCCTAATTTGTCAACAATGATTTTTTTAACTCTTGTTGCAATGTCTTGCATGATTGTAAAATTTAGTTAATACGGCTACAAAAATATACTTTTTGCAATAAAAAAAAATTAATAACTCTTCATCACGATTTGATTAGATTCATGTGATAGAATCCCGTAAATATACCCACTTAGAATAACGTCTTCTTTTTTACAAAGCCTTCTGAATAGAAGATTTTTTTAAAAAAAGCAAACGATTCATCCATGTATTAATTACTTTACGATTGTTGATAAACTGTAATTTTATAAGCCTTAATATAATCAGTCTACAATTTTGAACCTGGTAAATATTATAGGAAACAGATTAGTTTCAAGAAAATAAAATTGTATTTTTATTGAGCATTCTAACCCCCTTAGCACTGTTATGCCTATTAAACAAATAGATCATGGTACAAAGGAATATAAGCAAATGATTGATTTGCGGCATGAGCTATTACGTAAACCACTAAACCTCACTTTTGAAAAGGACGAACTCGACAAAGAAAAAAACGATATTCTTATTGGTGCTTTTGAAGAAGAAAAAATGCTGGGATGTTGCCTGCTTACAAGAGTAAATAAAGAATGTGTGCGACTCCGTCAAATGGCAGTACAGAATAATTTGCAGGGTAAAGGTATTGGCGCTGCTATGTTGAATTTTGCTGAAAATGTTGCCAGGGATATGGGCTACAAAAACGTTACGATGCATGCACGCTTGACGGCCATTGGTTTTTATAAAAAATTAGGTTATAAAATAAATGGTAGTGAATTTTTTGAGTTATCTATTCCACACTACATTATGGAGAAGAGGCTATATTAAATAGATACGATCCCGATAGCTATCGGGATGATGTGTGACGTACGAGTATGAATTGAATACTTGTGCTATTACTTTTTCGGAGGTATTGATACTTGTCCTAATTCCTTATTCTGTGAGAAATCAAGAAACAGTTTTAAATGAATTATTAAACTGGGCTAATTCGAAAAAAAATATCAGGGCAGTTGTAATGACAAGCTCCCGGGCCAATCCCAAGGCTTCTATTGATATTTTTTCTGATTACGATATTGAACTGATAGTTACCCGCCTGCCGGATTTTAGTAAAAACGATAAATGGATTTTCCATTTTGGAAATCCTATTGCTGATATTAAAGAAAGAAATAAAAAATCTCTCACACAATTAGTTTTGTACAGCGACGGGGTAAGGATAGATTTTCAACTCTATACAGTATCAGAATTTATTAGAGAAACGAAACAATCCTTACTTCCCGAACATTGGGATATTGGCTATAAAGTATTATTAGATAAGGGTGGGATTACACAAATGCTTCCGTGGCCTAAGAATGCCGTGTATAATATAAGCCGGCCTACAGAAAAAGAATTTACAAGCCTGGTAAAAGATTTCTGGTGGGATACTACCTATGTTGCGAAAAGCTTATGGCGCGATGAAATTTTCTATGCAAAATATATTTTTGAAAGCCTTATTCACAATGAATATTTAAAGAGAATGATTGAATGGTATATTGGTTCAAAAAATAATTGGATGGTAAACACAAATAAATATGGCAGGTGGTTTAAACGTTACCTGGATAATGAAACGTGGAGTCAGATTGAAGAAACTTTTGCTGATAGCAGTATTGAAAAAAATTGGGAATCTCTTTTTGCCACTACCCGTTTATTCAACAGGATTGCTACTGAAGTTGCCAGGCAATCTAATTATGAATATTCGTTTACTTTGGAAAAAAATATAATAGAATATTTAAAAAAAATTCAACGTCTTAAAAAAAACGCTACCCATTTTTAGTTTTAAAAAACACGCTGAATTTATTTCCTACAGTTTTAATAAGGAAAATTTTCCGGGATCAATTTTGAAGAAGAACTTTGAATAAATAATTAGATAATATTTCCGATTTACTTTTTTATTTTATCTTTTAGTAATTGCCTTGCTTCATATAAACTCTCTCCTTCAAATGCTTCTTTTGGAATGATAAAAAAAGAACGGCTATCAAAGTATAAATGGAAAAAATGCGGGCTTTCAATTACAGAGCTAAAAGCAGTCCAGGGCCAACTTCTGCTGCCACGCTCGTTTTCCAGAAACATATGCTGGTCCTCAAAACTTACTTTAAACCGGTCTTTAAAAGTTGCTGCCTTCCCGTAAATAATGTTGGGTAATATAAACCAGAAAGAGATCATAAGAATGAACCATAAAAAAGAACTTCCTAAAAATTCATATGCAGATACTTTTTTAAAAAAATACAAACCTGCAGCAACTATTGCAAAAACATTTACCAATATCATCATGATTTTGATTTCTTTTCTCGTAATAAAATGATATCGCAATGCCTGCAAAACTTTAGGCTTATTATAAGTGAAGTAAGAAGATGTCATACAAAACAATTGTAAAATGTACTGTAAAAGCCCGAACAATTACCGGGAGAATATAACTTTTGATTATAAACCTTTATGAAAAATAAAACCCTATAATTATTTAATTTCAATAAAAATAAATAAAATGAAACATACAAAACTTATCTCCTTATTATTATTTCATATTTTATTTTCCGCCTGCACTTTTGCGCAAATAAAAGCTCCCGATGCTGAATTGATTATGCAAAAAGCTATAGCTGAAGCTGCAAAGAGCCACAGGAATGTATTTATAATTTTTCATGCTTCATGGTGTGGATGGTGCCACAAAATGGATAATGCAATGAATGATGAAAAACTAAAAACTTTTTTTACTGAAAATTATGTTGTCGTGCATTTAACTGTGGATGAAAGCAAGGATAAAAAAGAACTTGAAAACCCGGGAGCAGATGAGCTCCGAAAAAAATATCATGGGGAACAACAAGGCCTGCCGTATTGGTTTATACTTGATACAAAAGGAAATTTTCTGGCTGATGCACGATCAAATGCCTGTAGTGTCAATGCAAATGAAAAACCGATAAATGTTGGTTGTCCTGCAAGTGTTGAAGAAGTAAATTATTTTGTAAAAGTTATCAAAGAAACTTCCTCACTTAACATTCAGCAACTTGCTTTAATACAGGAAAGGTTTCTGAAAAACAAAGAATAGCTTCTTTCTAAACGCAGATTGTGACCATTTGCTCATTGTAGCCC
>DASYOM010000178.1:0-2755 GCA_036007765.1 Chitinophagaceae bacterium
CATTTCAATGAAATTGAAGAAAGTGGATACAGCGTGAGCCTCTTTACTAACTGGCAACAGGAAAGCATAAACGAAGTTTGGATCAAGACGAAAATTGAAGATGGTAAAACATATAATTTTCCTTCCGAATTTTTTGGAGCAAAAGCGGCGACAAAAAATCTTCACCCGATCGCAGAACTTTCTGCAGAAAATTGTACAGAACAAATGGGTGTGCCGGGGCGATGGTTTGAAAGGTTGCCACATTTTAAAATGGGCTTCACTCCAAGCAGTGGCAAGGAATTGCAGTCAGAATATTTTGTTCCATATCACAATGCTGTGGATGCGATTCTTGCCATTCAAAAATTAGGAAATAAAATTGGCCCACATCTTTTTATTACAGAAATACGAACCATCGATGCTGATAAATTCTGGATGAGCCCATGTTACGAACAACAAAGCGTTACCATACATTTTACCTGGAAACAGGATTGGCCTGCTGTACAAAAATTATTACCAATAATAGAAAAAGAACTGGCGCCCTTCAATGCTAAACCACATTGGGGTAAATTATTTACAATGCCTTATTCAAGATTGCAGGTATTATATAAAAAGATGAATGACTTCCGTAAGATGGCGGCATCAATGGATCCCAATGGAAAGTTTCGGAATGATTTTTTGGATAGGAATATTTTTGGATAAATACCGGTACAAATATTAAACACTATTGACCACCGGTATCAGTAACCTTTACCTTCCCGATACCGTTAATTTGAACCCGTCTTCTGTCTTGTGAAACAAGTAAACCGTAAGCGTTGGGATGTTTTTTTCTGTATTCCTCTGTCGCTACTTCGCATTCTTGTTGTGTTGTATACGGCCCGATGTAAACAGCGTAAAATTGAGCGCCACTTAACGAAGCATAGTCCGGTATCCATAAATAATCCGCGTCAAAGCCATTTCTTTTAAGCATCATTATTCTTGCTTTCGCTTCCCTATCAGTTTTAGGAGCAGCAACCATAATGGCGTAAAACGGATCCTTTTTTATTTGTGGCGTTTCAGGGCTTATATCTGTATTGGCGACTAGTTGCGAAGATTCATTTTCTCCCGTATTTTTATCTTTATTATTTTCTTTTATAATTGGATCTTTTATGGGGCTGGTAAGAGAAGTTGACGTAAGCTTAGCAATAGAATCCAGTTTGTCTTTTGCCTGTGCAACATAAGTTCCAGTTGGAAAATTTTGCTTATAAAGCGCATATGCGCTGCTATCATTTTGTTGAAGAGCTTTATTCCACGCCTTAAGTTCAGTCCCCTCTTTATCCGAACCTAGATTCATAGCTGCCCATATAGCAAGTGCTATTATAATAACAACACCACCAAGAAGCATATATTTTTTTGAATTGCCCTTCTTCACCCTGCTATCCTTGAAATTATTTGACGCTCCGGATTGTTCTGTAGTATCTCTATCTGGTATTTCGTCTGCAATCTTTGTTTGAAGAAGCTTTCGTTCCTGGGTTATGCTCTTTGATTTAAGGTTTGGACCGGCAGTTTTACCCAATGCCTCAAGCAATTGGTTTAATCCCATTTGATAGTCACCGGTGAAATCTATGTGTTGAAGCCTTCTTAACCTGAATGGCATTGTGCATTGGCTCAATAAAACAGGGATCACGGTTTTTCCGGTTTCCAAGCCATATGAAACTTCGTCCATAACATTATCGGAACTAACTGAAGCCGGAGAAAGAATTACAATCAGGCGGGGAGCATTATTCAGGGCAGCTTCAATGGAAGAATCCCAATGACTGCCAGCCTTGATGTCAAGCTGATCAAGCCAGAGTTCGGCACCTGCATCACGCAGATCTTTAGCAAGCTTCAGCACAAAATCAGAATCAGTCCTTGAATAACTGAAAAAAGTTGTTTCTGTTGCCATATATTTTGCTTGTTAATTTAGATTTACGGCAGTCCCTTAATCGGTGTAATATGTTGTGCCAGCCAAATAATTTAAAATGTTTTCACATAAAAAATGGAATTGTCTCCAACATAAATATTGAAAATATTAAAAGTATATCAAAAAGTTTTATCGGAATTAAAATAGAGTTGAGAAACCGAAGTTGATGTTAAGGCCAATTTTATTTTTAATATTTTAAATTCCCTTTATCTCCAAAACTTCCCCTGATCTTCCCCATCAAATCCGCATCATTCATTTTTTTAGCCATCTCAATCATATTTACAAAAGCCTGCGCATGGGAAATGCCATGTCCGATAATCACCGGTTTATTTACACCGAGCACAGGCACACCGCCATAAATTTCAAAATTGAAACTGTCGAAATATTCATCGTGAATATCCCTTCTTTTTACGATGTCGTAAATGGACTCTGCAAATTTTAAAATCACGTTTCCGGTAAAGCCATCACATACATAGACATCAGCTTTATCAAATAGAAAATCACGGCCTTCAACATTTCCTATGAAATTTATTCGAGGGTTTTCTTTTAATAAAGGAAATGCAGCCTGGGTAAGAAGGTTTCCTTTCCCTTCTTCAGCGCCGAGATTTACAAGGCCTACACGAGGGTTGGGGAAATTTAAAATATGCTTTGCAAATAAGGAACCGAGTATTGCGAATTGATTTAAGTTTTCCGGTTTGCAATCGGCGTTAAGGCCTACGTCAACCAGCAATGCAAGCTCACCATTTTCTCTTGGGAGATAAGCACCTATGGTTGGCCGTGATACACCTTCAATTGCTTTAATACTATACAGCGCCCCAACCATCATTGCTCCTGTAT
>DASYOM010000179.1:0-8859 GCA_036007765.1 Chitinophagaceae bacterium
CACTGGCGCAGATATGCGGCCTGGCTTATGTGCGGCTGGTATCTGTGCCACTTAATATACTTTAAACAATTAAAGTGTCTAACTTATAATTTCCAAAAGCCCTTTACCTTCATAATAATATTAAGAGACGGCTTTGTTGCATCATAAATTCCCGCTGTCGCTCCGGTTCCCAGATAATGTGTAAATTGGAAATTAATCTTGTCATCATGTAAAGATTGAACAAGATCCGTGATTACCTGGATTTGTTTTTTATGAATTCCTGCCTTGCAAAACTTTCATAATTGCGTTTTATCAAATAAAGAGAAATCATGCTAACAAAAAATGAGCATATTGCAATTAACACAGTATGGTATTGCAAAAATTTAATGATGTTCATAAAAACTTAAGCAAACTTTTTAACAGAATAAACTTGATCAATATTTTGATATTTTCGGATTAGGAAAGAAGATGTTGAATTCCATCTACACCACCTCTCAAAGCAAATTTTATAGCTTCTTTATAAGCGACGTCAATAAAATCCATAAAAAATTTAATCCCTATTTTTTTTATTTTGACTTTTAGTTTTGCAACTCTTTTGGCTACTTCACTTTGAGGTAGATTTTGGATATTATTTTTTAATACTTCAGCATCTTCAATAATTTCTTTAATTTTTGGATTAGTTTCTGACCTTTGCTCTAATCTATGTTGCAAATCTTCAAGTAATTGATAAACTTTAATTTGATTCTCAATAGACAACACCTTTATATCAGAATCTTCCTCATTAATCTCGAATTCCTCATAAAATTCTTTTTCCTCTGCTTTAGAATAATATTCTTCTTTTGTTAAGGTAATGGTTTCATATCTTAAAATAATAGACACCCAACTTTTAAAACGTATTAGTGTTATGTTTGCATCCAAAACAATTGAAAGCTCGTCATTGGATATGTTGTTTTTAGGTATTGTAGAAACATTAAAGACAGTTTTTTTATCTGCACCTTGCTGAGGTGTGGAAACTATGAATCTAAATGGAGATTTTTCAATATCTCTAATTTCAACCAAATGTGTTTCATTAAACTTCATATCCAAAATATCAGAGTATTTATACTCTAAAGAGTAAAAGCTTTTTAAGAGAAAAGCGATATCTTCTAATACAGAAATTGGATAATTCTTTTTTTCTATCATAACATAATCGAAAATAATAGCCTAATTCAATAGTAAAAAATTAATGAAATTTAGCCCGTTATTGGTAATAGATTTAATTTATAAATACCCTAGGTCATTATTTCAAGGTAAATGAATGTTAACCAATTAGCAAATTTGTCATCTAGCGATTCGAAAATCTTCGCCAATGCGGTTGATGCCCCGCCTCCAGGCAGTCATGATCGTTTCTTTTGATTACTTATATTTAATCAACTCTCCATAAAGCGTATTTACAGCAACATCAGCAATAGTAGTGACAGTGCTCGATGAGCCTGCGATCGTTCCATCCGTTGGAGTGTGCGTTGAGGTAATTATGCGGTTATGCGGTAGGTCACTTACCTCATTTCCCGGTACATAAATAATGATGGCATCCGCCCCATTTGCTTTTGCTATTTCAAGGTATTTTTTTTGTGACTTCTTCAGGCTCATCTTTTGCCCAACCAACTTGCCAATTATGCGATAATCCTTACCTACATCTGCAGGCGAAAAAAACATCTCCACATTGGATGTTATAGGATAATTGTGCCCGATGTACTGAATTTTTTGAAAACACCCTGAAGTAAAGAGTAAGAGGGAAAAGCCAAGTAATAAATTTTTCATATAAAAAGTTTAAAAGTTAGTCCTCTAACAATACTAACTCATCAATTACAAATTATTTGCTAAAGTATTGTTGTCGCCTTCCCGATACCAGGAGATTCTACTAACCTGGAAAATATAAAAGCGCACATCTCTTTTTCATTCTAACAAATTCCTACGATCTCTTACCATCATTACTATAAATGACCAACCCCGCATCACACCCGCCAAAAGCCTTGGAAGAATACTGGCAAATCTTTGAAGTAGCAAACCTTGGAAAGGAGCCTCCATTCGTGTGAAGGATGCCCTCACTCCTCTTACGAATGAACCCTTTTCGTATGAATAGGTTCAAGAGGAAACAAGAACACCAATGCAGGGAAATCTTTTACTCCGGCCACTAGCAAACAATTTATTTTATTTCTACCACGCCATCCTGCACCTTTGGAAAAATGGAAAACATTTTTGCATCGTGCCCGGGGATAATATATTTCACATCAGAAGCAAGGGTTTTCATTCTTTGCATAGCTTTTACATAACCGGCAGGGTCAAGGGTGCCGCCCTCCGACGGAGGTACCGTATGCTCCAGGCTGTAATAAATCCATATATTGTCTGAAGCAAGAATGATTTTCCTCGTGCCGGTGTTTACCAATATATATTGAGAATTGTAAGTGTGCCTTGAGCCGGTATAGGCCGTAATTCCAGGGAGTATCTCGTTGTTATCACCATCAACAAGTATTACCCTGCCTTCGAGGTTCAGGCGAACCATTTCTTCTACATCTCTTTTATTATAGCCGCCATGATTTTCGCCTTTCTGCCAGGCGCCACCAACAAAATAATTATAGTCTTCTTTTTGCATCCAGATTTGGGCATTCGGAAACAGGCTAATGCCATCAATGTGATCCCAATGAGGATGGCTTAAAATAATATCCGTAACATCTGCCGGAGCAAGCGCCATTTTTAAAAGCGCTGAATCGGGACGTGTATAATCGGTAACATTAAATTCTTTTGCATCAGGGATGTCATTCAAAAAACCGGCGTCTAATAAAATATTTTTACCATTGCTTCCTTTAATTAACCAAACTACAAAACGTATATCCACACTGTCTGTCTTTGGGCCATTTAAAGACCAGTCTGAAATAGGGAATGGATGTGCAGTTGAAGCAAATTGTATCGCATAAACTTTATACGTGGCAGACTGGCTATGTACACCAGGTGCGAAGAATAAGCTGGTTAATATTGCAAAAATATATTTCATCATTGTTGATTTTTTGAACGTGTATTTTAACGCAGAAACGTTTATAACCTATTCTTAGCTGTTAGCATTTTTCTAATACTAACTATGATGGTTAAATGCTTTTACATTGCCTGGGTAAATGTACAAAAGAAAAACTGCAAGGGCGTCGGCGAAAGATAGTTATGGTAAAAAATTGCTGGTGCAATAGCATATATTCTTCATGATTCTTTACCGGGATACAAACATGATTACAATGTGGCCAAATCAATAATGTCCCGGCGGGGTTTTCATAGCGAAGCTAAAGTGGGTGGGATGAAACCCCGACGATGAATGGATTACCAAACTTGAAAAACCACTCTCCACCCCAGGGAAGATTTTACAAATCCATATAAAGTACCGGCCTGAAATGCTTTACTAATTGCACGTCATAAAAAGACGCACTGCTGTGTTCATATTCCACAAAATTTTTTGCGAGCATCCATTTTCCGGTCACAGGATTGTGATGGATATAATTAATCTTCTGTATCAAAAACTTTCGGGAAAAAACAGGCTTTGCATCAAAGGAGTCCTTAAATACTTTATGAAGTTGCCCTTTCTTCTTTTCCCGTAAGGTCACAAGGTTTTCTAAATGAAAAAGTAATTCATTATTTTTTGCAACTTCTAAACGGTTTATTATTTGATAAGCTATAAACCTTTTTCCATTTGCAAGAATCGTATTTAGATTAAAATTTTTTTCCGGGAAATGGACGATTACGTGAAGATGATTTGGCATGATTACATAAGCGACAACATCAGCATTATTTTCCTTCTTTAAAATAGTAAACCAATTGTATGCTAAATCATATCCTTTGGTAACTTCAAATAAGGAAATCCATTCAATGCATGTAAACGTGATGAAATAAGTGGAGTAAATATCACTATGTTTTAGCTTTATAGCCATGTTGTGAAGATATTTAGTTTGAAGTGTGGCTGCAAAAGATTGTAAGATTTTTTCATCGTCGGGGTTTCACAGAAGTTTTATTATGAAAAGATGTTCATACTGTGAAAACCCCGCCGGGACAGGAATATCCTTTAGTTGCTGTCATTACTTTTTAGTTTTCGCAAGACTACTTTTTATCTTTTCAATAGACTTACAAAATAATGAGAATAAATAAGGGGCAGCTTTAAGGACGATTAATAATCTCTTCAAAACTTTTGTTTAGAAGGGTGCAGAAGGTAAAGATTTTTGCAGGTTATATTAAGTTTTTGTTTTACTATAAATACCGTGTATCGTTTTTCATAATTGATCGTTGTATTTTTATTTGGTAAATCCACTCTTATTAAAACCTCAATAATTTTTATATAGATAATGAAATTTAAAAAAACAAGTTATGATAAAACAAATACCTGCAATAATAGGCTGGCTTTTACTTGCGGTTGCCTTCGGGCTTTATTTATTTGGAATATATTATGCAATATTTATTCCTGATCCCGTAGTACAAAATGGAGTTATTACAGGCTATAGTATTCCTGAACCGTTAGATACTCTTACAACAACTATTGGTGCAATTCTTTTAACTAATCTTGGGGCAGTGTTGGGAATAGCTGTTAGCAAACCTGACTCGTCACTGGCAGGTAAAACACTTATACAAAAAGGTGCTGAAGTACCTCCTCCTTTAACCAAAAGAGAAATGATTCAGTTTGCCGGGGTGCTTATTTATATAATTACATTGGCCGCATGTTTTATTGCTTGGGCATTTTCGAGCTTCAGAAGCGAAGCGCATATACAACCGGTAGTTCCACTTGTTGAGCAATATGGCAAAACATTGATCGGTGTTATTACAGCATACATCGCATTTGTATTGGGAGTGAACAGGGTATGAATGCTGCAGGAAAGGGATTCAATAAAGCAAAATGAACTTATATATTGCTGCTTAAATTTACAAACCCACTCTTCATAGCATACATGGCAAGGCCTACCCTTGTTTTTATATTTAATTTTTCAAAAAGCGAATCCCGGTAATTTTCTACTGTGCGTGGGCTTACAAACATTTTATCAGCGATTTCTTTATAGCCCATTTCAGTGCAGCAGTATTTTAAAAACTCAATTTCCCTGTCGGTTAATGAAGAGTTTTTATTTGTATTCTTTTCATCTGTTTTATTAATATTTTTGATCAGGTGCCCTGTTACCAGCTCTGAATAATAATACCCTTTGTGCCAAATATCATCTAACGCAGCTTTTAATTCGGAAGGTTCTGCATCTTTTAATATGTAACCCCTTGCCCCGTTTTGCAACATCCGTATAATAGAGACTTCATTATCATACATGCTTAATGCTAATATTTTAATTTCAGGATAATTTGTCTTAAGCCAGTACGCAGTTTCGTAGCCATCTTTTTTTGGCATATTAATATCAAGCAATACTATATGTGGAAGGGAGGTTTTATTAAGGCTGTTTATCAGTTCCTGCCCGTTAGCACCCTGGAATATTACTTTATATTCTTCAAAAGTATCTATAAGCGAAGCAAGGCCTTTTCGCATAAGTATATGATCATCGGCCAGGGCAATTTTATGTTTTTCCATCCCCGTTTTCTTTTTGTCGTGGTAACTCTATGATAGCTGTAGTCCCTTTACCGGGTGCACTTATTAATTCGATACCTCCATGAATTAATGCCATCCTGCTATGCATATTCCGAAAGCCAATACCATCGCTTTCATTGTTTACATTAAACCCTTTACCATTGTCACTTACTGTGATATATAATTTATCCTGCCGGTAGTCCATAACAATATTAATGTGATCTGCTTCGGAATGCTTCACAATATTATTTAATAATTCCTGTACAATGCGGAAAACGACAAGCTCACTTTGCAATTGGTATTTTTCTTTTTTACCATGAACTTCTAATATAGCTGTGTATAATCCCGTTTTCTTTAAAATGCCTAACTGTTGATCAATAGCATTTACCAAACCGGCATCATTGATAAAATCAGTGTTCAGCATTTTTGATAAATCACGTAAGTCCTGGATCGCCTTGGTGAGTAATGTTTTTGATTCAGATAATCTTTCCCCGGCAGTTTCTCTTTTGTCAATGTCAATCATATTTATGCTAAGCTTAATAAAGCTTAAGGTTTGTCCTATATTATCATGTATCTCCTGGCTGATGTTTTGAAAAGTTTGCTCCTGGATTTCCAGTTGCGTTTGCAGAAGAGTTTCGGTGAATTTTTTTTCCATTTTTGTTAGTCTCTGCATGTTTTGAAATTTTCTTTTTTGATAGAATAACAGGATATAAACCAACATGCCCCCCAATACCAGGAAAACAATGATAACGCCTATTATGACGAATGTGATTTCGTTATGGGGGTCTGTATTAACGGGCATAAAAAAGCATAAGTAAAAGCTGAATACATGATAATGTTTAATGCCCCTAACACTTCGCGAAGCATCAATGCCTGTGCTTCATGATTTTCTGCCATAAAATTAAGCATCCCTGTAATGGGTAATTCACATGAAAAGTATATGATACTACCAGCAGAAATCCAGAACTCAGGAAAAAACCATAAGTTAACATTATTCTCAGATCTAAAAAGCCGGTATAAAAATATGGCACAGCTGCAGACTATAAAGAGATCGCCTGTCATCACCGCATAGCTGTTCCATCCTGTTAATTTAAATTCACTCAATGTTATGACAAGCCAAAAAACGGGGAAGAGAAAAAGAAATGCATTGATAATTCGTTTCATTTCCTGCATAACAATTAAAAGGCGAAAATAAATTGCATAGAAGATTCCCTGGATGAGAATATATATATTATAGATTGGGTAATTTGTTTGGACATTCAAAAACCCCGGCAGGTAGTATGCGCATAATTCGGTAAGGGCAGTGATGCCAAGAAATACAGAAAAAAATTTTAGATGGAAAGCAAAATGCAGCCTGAAACTAACCAGGCTGCACAGGAAAGAAATTGATAATACTGTTATATAAATTAAAAAAAGCAGTAAATATATTTTTTATTAGAGTGGAAGCTGTGCCCCAAATGTTCTGCACCCGTTACTGGGAGGAGGGCATGGCCTTGCGGTGTCAATATGGTCATCAAGAAATGCTGCATCTTTAGAAGTTTCGCCTTTTAATTGAAATATAAGTGTAAGCTGGTATTCCGGTGTGTTCGCATCTTCAACTTCATCACTTTTTAAAAAGCCGCCAAACCATACAATAACTTCATCTATCAATTTATCAGATATAAGGCATTCCATATAATCTATCAAACCATCACGGTTATTTTTTCCAAACAGCTCTTTAGAATACCATAAGCTTTTGGTTTCTGTATAGCCCGGTTTAATCGCTTCCCAGCCATCTGCCACAAAATAAATCAACCTTTCTTTCTCATAATCCTTTATCAAATCACTGGCCTTTGTAGAATCTATTGGCTTTATACTTCCGGAGCTCATGATCCAGCAATTGGTTATATTATCAATATGCACCTCCTTATCTTTTTCATCCTTTAATGTAGTAACAAAAATAAGAGTAAGTATATCTTCCTGCAAAGCAAAGTATACCCTTATACCATCATAGTTCTCTTTGCCTGTTAAGTTATATAAAAGGTTAAGAAAAACTGCCGGTTCACAATTTATTTTAGCAATCTCCCGTTTTCCTGACCTTTTTTCCAAAGCAGGATTTTTAAGATCGGTGAAAACAGCTATTCTGCCCCTGGCTATTGCCGCGGGAATATATGCTGCTGGTTTAATTTCACATGGCATAATGTATTTTTTTAGAGTTTATAATTTGTTCCCCGGGCTTACTTCTGTAAGCCCGCTGTAATTTCTCTACAAAAATTATTTATCTGCAGGTTTAATAACCTTTTCTGGGTACGTTATTTAACGGTAGTAATATGGGTTGTATAGTGTGGGAATTCGGCTGTAAGAGTTAGGATCTTTGCGGAAAATTAATCAAAAGAGTAAGGTTGGAATTTGATAGCAGCTGCACATAACCAGCCAATCTTTAAAAACCCCCAAAGTTTTTTACGATTCTTTGTTTCCCAACCGACTATTACAAGTGCAACGTACAAAGCTTGATAACATTTTTGAAAATACAAATGTGCTTAGGAAGGAAAAGTGATAGAAAAGACGTATCACCCGGGATTTTAGACATATAAGAGGCTCTCATTAATAAAACCATTTATAATACTTTAAAAGAACAATGGTATAACATTATTAATACGATTTAACATAAACCGTGTTTTAACCTTTTTGATATTTAAATAGTTTTATTACTTTTTCATATCCAATCTTTCAAAAAGCCCCCAAAGTTTCTCTATAACCTGGATTTCTTTATCTGACTATTATTTAATTGAATTAATAATACCAAACTTGAATCTTGCAACAAGCTAATCGCCGGTTGCCTGCAATAACAATATACTTTCCATGCTGCTCACTTTCTATTATAAGCAATGGCTCACCGGGATAAAAATCATACGTTCCTATGGAAGCGATAAGATCAAATAATGTTGCATCCGAGAGCATCCATTCAATTATATCCTTGTCATCTTTCTCCTGAAATCTCCGCAGAAACCGGGGATTTAAGCGATCAAATTGTAAATCATCGATCTTCACTTCAATAAATTTATATTTTATTTCATCGAATTTCCAATTATAAAATTTAAAAGAAATATTTAAATATAATAGAATATTTTTTCACGTGGAGGTATCGATTTCTCAGAGTTGACAACTTTAAAGCATATCTGCACCATCCGCCACTTTCAAGGATTTGGATTAACTGCTTGATCAACCAAGCAGATAGAGTATTATGCACACGCTGTGGGGAAAAGGACAAGCGAAATGGGTGAGAATTATTGTTTCTTTATTGTTGTTACAATCTTAACCTGATATGACGG
>DASYOM010000180.1:0-23829 GCA_036007765.1 Chitinophagaceae bacterium
GCTGTATATCATGCCCCACGGTATGCTCGATCCGTATTTTCAACGAACTTCGGAAAGGAAATTTAAAGCTGTTAGAAACTGGGTTTATTGGAAATTAATTGAAAGCAAATTGGTCAACACCGCCGATGGATTGCTCTTTACCTGCAATACAGAATTGCTGCTTGCCCGCGAGCCGTTTAGGCCTTATCATCCGAAGCAGGAAATTAACATTGGCCTGGGAATTGAACCACCTCCTCCGTTTACAGCCGAGATGACTGATGACTTCCTCAAAAAATGTCCACAGGCACAGGATTCGCCATACATACTTTTTTTGGGTAGAATACATGAGAAAAAAGGAATTGACCATCTGATTCAAGCATACTCAAAACTGCTTATTACATTATTGGATGGTAAGGAATCAAAAGCAAATAAATTATCATTTCCAAAATTGGTTATAGCGGGCCCCGGCCTGGAAACAAGTTATGGTAAAAAGATGATGCAGTTAGCTTCGGAATCGAAATTATTAAGGGAATCGATTTTTTTCACAGGCATTCTTAGGGGCAATGCTAAATGGGGGGCGTTTTACAATTCCGAGGCTTTTGTTTTGCCAAGCCACCAGGAGAATTTTGGAATAGCTGTTGTTGAAGCATTAGCTTGTAGCAAGCCTGTTTTAATCAGTAGGCAAGTAAATATTTGGGAAGAAATTTCTTCCCTCAATGCCGGGATAGTACACGATGACAATTTGGATGGGGCTATAAATTCTCTTAACGCTTTTTTATCATTGACAGAGCAGGAAAAAGATAAAATGGGCCAGCAGGCAAGGCTCGCATATGAAATACATTTTGAGATAAGTATTGTTGCTCAAAGATTATTTGATGCAATTAAAAATTAAAAGAAAAGTTTCCTCAGCCAGATATTTCTTATCAGTTAGCTGTGCTGTGTAAAATGATGTTGAATATTTATATGGGATATTCAGTTAATAATTTAATCCAAGTTCAACTCATCTGATAAATAGAAAGCAAGATGTTTCATAATTATTATCATTTACCTGTAGTTCGGAGCCTTCGATCTATAGCAAGGAAAATGAAGATCCTGAATATTATAAAAAAGATAACTGGTAATAATGCTTCCTATGAAGAACCATTTCATGAGGCACTAAAGGAGTCCATAAAAATCGGAGATGTTGTTTGGGATGTTGGAGCAAACGTCGGATTTTATACAAATCTATTTCTTGATTGGGTTGGTAAAGAGGGGAAAGTAATCGCATTCGAACCAATGCCCGCGACTTTTTTAGTTTTGAGTAAATCTGTAGGGGCATTCTCGAATGTCATATTGGTGCAAAAGGCACTATCTGAAAATGCTGGTGTATCTTATTTCTCAGCTTCAAGAGAAAATGATGTAACGGCGCATTTGGTGGAGAAAGAGAATAATGAAACACTTAAAGTTGAAGTTACTACCGCTGACCTGATGATTAAGAATGATAGTACGCTACAGCCAAATGTAATAAAAATTGATGTTGAAGGTTTTGAAGAGGAAGTATTGAGAGGAGGGATGATGACTTTCAGTAATAAAAAATGCAGGCATATACTTGTCGAAATGCATTTCACTAGAATGGACCAAAGGAACTTAAAAGATTCTCCTAACAGAATAGTTAAGATGCTTAAAAATTGGGGATATAAAGTAAAATGGGTAGACGCTTCTCATATTCATGCAATAAGGAACAATAGCTAATTTTTTAATTATAAGCACTAATTTTTTGCTTCTTACAGGAATTTTACACAAGGCTCTATGTTCCAAACTGATTGCATAAAATAATGTATTAAAAATGGAGCCTGATAATTCATACTGAAACCAGCCCTCGATATGAACAATTTGTTTGATTTTTTTTATGATATCTGCATAATCGGCAGTGGCCCCGCAGGTATTATTGTTGCGCTGGAATACTCAAAATCAAATCCTGGAAAGAAAATTCTCATTGTTGAATATGGATTTGCCGGGCAAAAATCCCGTAATTCACTTGATGATTCTATAGAAATAATCAATAAGCAAAATCATCACGATCCCTATGAATGTACCAATAAAGGTTTTGGTGGTACCTCTGCAACATGGGGTGGAAGATGTGTAATGTATGATGAAATCGATTTTATTGAAAGAGATATTATTGGGAGAGAATGTACGTGGGGAATTGAAATGTATAATGATGTAAATAATTTTCTGCCACAATCAGCTGCTTATTTCGAGTGTGGAGAGTCTAAATTTAATTTATCTGAAATTCCTGAGTTCCAAAATTCCCGTATAGCCGAAGGATTTGTGAAAGGAATTGTTACGGATTCAGCAATTGAAAGGTGGAGTATGCCCACACGATTTGGTAAACGCTACTATGCTGAATTAAAGAAATCGGCAAATATTACTTTACTTGAAGGATTTGAGTTGCGAAGTTTTTCTTCACCAGATCATACGGGTAACGTTTCAACAATAATTGTTAGAAATGTTGTATCAAAAGAAAGTATTGAAATTAAATCACAGACGTTTGTTTTAGCAGCAGGAGCACAGGAAACTACAAGAATACTATTAAAAAATAAGCAATTATTTAAAAGTCTGATAGCCCCTCCTGACGCTTTAGGTCATTATTATCAGAGTCATCTTTCCGGCAAAATAGCATCCGTTAAGTTTAATGGAGATCCTTCTAAGACAGATTTTGGTTTCTTGATAGACTCAAGCAAGACCTACTTGAGAAGGCGATTCCAATTCACTACCGATTTTTTAAAAAAACAAAATCTTTTGAATACGGCGATTTGGCTTGACAACCCTTTATATTATAATCCGAAACATAAAAGTGGCCCGATGTCTTTGATGTACCTGGCTATGATAACTCCAATATTAGGGAAGAGGCTGGCACCACCTGCAATTGCTCAATCTATAACAAAAGGAAAAATAGCAGCCATTCATAAACATATATGGAATATAATTACGCAACTTCCAGGTTCCCTGATAGTACCAGTTAAGATATTTTATAAAAGATTTATACCCAAAAGAAAACTTCCGGGCGTGTTTCTCTTTAGCCCGGATAATTCTTATGCGCTACATTTTCATTCTGAACAAGTGCCTGATTACAACAACAAAATGTATCTGGCAGATGACGGAGAAACTTTAATGATAGATTATGCGCTATCTGATGCCGATATCAATTCGGTTATATCAACTCATGCTGCGCTTGATAACTGGTTACAAAAATGTGGCTGCGGTAAACTTCAATATTGGTTTCCAAGAGATGAATTATTTTCTGCAATAAAAAGTATGTCTAAAGATGGAATACATCAGTCAGGAACTACAAGGATTGCAAATTCTTCTGATACTGGTGTCGTAAACAATGACTTAAAACTCTGGGGCACAAGCAATGTTTACATTTGTAGCAGTTCTGTTTTTCCAACTTCAAGCCAGGCAAATCCAACTTTTTTACTAGGAGCTTTTGCGGCCCGGTTATCAAAACATTTAACGACAGGAAAATGAGACAAGTCGAATTGGTAGATGGAATTTTGTCATCTGTTCTGGGTTTCGGATGTGCCCCAATTCTTGGATCTACCGGAAAGAAAGCAGCCAGAAGGGCTTTGGATCTGGCTATTGACCACGGGATAACTCATTTTGATTTGGCACGTTCTTATGGCTATGGAGAAGCAGAAAATTTCGTTGGAAAAGTTCTGGGCGCAAGAAGAAAAAAAATAGTATTGGCAAGTAAATTTGGCATCGCAGCTAATTGGAAAGCTGATATATTAAGGCCTATTAAACCAATTGTACGAATTTTACAATCATCTAAGAAAAAAAACATCAAAATTAAAACTGCCAATAATAATAATAATGAATACAGCACTGCAGGCTTATTTTTAAATCGGGTTAAATTAAATACTTTTGAAATGCACAAAAGTTTTGAAAAGAGTTTGAAAGCACTCAAAACAGATTACTTGGATTATTTTCTCATACATGAACCTTTATATACTATAGAAAATATAGATGAACTATGTGATGCAGCTAATCGTCTAAAACAGGAAGGCAAAATCAGGGCATGGGGACTATCTTTTATGAAAAATCAAAAACAACTGCATGAAAGTTATCTTCATCGTTTTGATATTTTACAATTCAATAATTCACCTGTGGAATGTGACTATATTGAAATTCTTAAAGAGCGCTCTGCTAAGCCCAATATTTTATTTTCGCCACTGAAAGGAGGGACTGAAATATTAAGCCCAAAAGAAAAATTAGAAAAATTGCTTTGCGATTATCAGAAAAGTGTCATTCTTTGTTCTATGTATAGTGAAAAGCATTTGAATGAAAATGTACAACTTGCATCATAAAACCTACGCAAGTATGTATGCATAGTTATATCCTTATTATTATTCTGAGAGAATAAAAAAAGATTTGATAGCAAGGATTATTCTTCACCATACATTTAAAAATTTTGGTTCATTTAGCAAATATGGGTTTTAGATTTAATCATCATAAGTTTTACAATTCCAATTACCGGCTCATTATTATAATTTCCTGACTATGTTATAAAAGTTTACTTACCTCTATAAAAAAATTATGGTGAATGAAGTTATACATATTGGGAAAAATTTTTCCTTTAGAAATCGCATGGGAAGAATCTTATGGAGTATTGTAAACATATTATTATTTCGTTTTTCCCCAAAGCCTTTGCATAGGTGGAGGGCCTTTTTGTTAAGATGCTTTGGTGCACAAGTGGGCAAAGGCGCAATTGTATATCCTGGTGCAAAAATCTGGGCCCCATGGAATCTTGAACTGGCTGAAGAGTCAGTAGTTGCAAATGGAGTAATACTTTATTCTCAGGGAAAAATTAGCATTGGCCGTAAAGCAGTTGTATCCCAGGGCGTGCATCTTTGCACAGGAACACATGATTATAATCTGCCTGATTTTCCTTTGATTACTTTCCCCATTTATATAGGCGACCATGCCTGGATAGCCGCTGAAGCCTTTGTGCATCCGGGTATTAATATCGCCGAGGGGTGCGTTATTGGTGCACGGTCAGTAGTAACCAAAGACATGCCAGCCTGGATGCTTTGCGCGGGGCATCCCTGCAAGCCGATCAAAGATCGGGAATACAATATTAATAATCTTAATGTCCCCCGAATCAGAAATTGACTATCATTAACATACACTATGCTCTCCCCCCTTGACCTGACTATAGCAATACCTGTGCGAAATGAGGAACGGAATTTACCAGGATGCCTAAAAGCAATTGGAAAAGCCCTGGCTCAAAAAATAGTGGTTATAGATTCAGGCAGTACAGACCGGACAAAAAAGATCTCCGAAGATTTTGATGTTGAAGTAATAGATTTTAATTGGGATGGTAAATTTCCAAAGAAACGAAACTGGTTTCTAAGAAATCATAAGCCAGCAACAAAATGGATCCTGTTTATTGATGCAGATGAATATTTAACGGATGACTTCAAATCGGAACTACGACAGGTTCTTGCCGTAGATGATAAAGTAGGATACTGGTTAAGTTATACAATTTATTTTCTGGGGAAAAAGTTGAAAGGAGGTTACCCTTTGAGGAAACTAGCCTTGTTTAGGGTTGGCGCAGGGGAATATGAAGTAATACATGAAGAAGAGTGGAGTAAACTTGACATGGAGATTCATGAGCACCCTGTATTAGCAGGAGAAATCGGATTTTTAAAAAGCAAGATTGAACACCAGGATTTCAGAGATGTGTCTCATTATATTTTTAAACACAATGAATATGCGGCTTGGGAAGCTTCAAGGTTATTAAAAGCAACCGGTATAGAGAGTCATCACAGGAGTTGGACATGGAAACAAAAGGTGAAATACAAATTAATGCGCAGTGTTTGGATAGGGCCTGCTTATTTTTTTGGAAGTTTTTTTCTGTTGGGAGGATTCAGGGACGGAGCTCGTGGATTAGCTTTTGCGATTTTAAAAATGTCTTATTTTACACAAGTGTATTGCAAGTTTAAGGAAAAGTCGGCCGCTTAAATAGATTTTTGAAAATTTGAAATTTACTTTGATTAAAGATCTAATGTCAATTATTCTAACAAAAAAAATGTTATAAAAGTGCTAAGGCACAATATTCTTAATATCGAGCTTTCATTTATTTGAAATTCCGGGTTATTTTAGCCGTAAAAATTTGTCGGCCTTTATCATTGTATAATTTTCCGAACTAAGCAATATAATCAGGGTATAGTATATGAAGATTTTTAAATTTATATTTTCATTTTCTTATTTAGTATTTCTTAACTATATAGTTTTTTTTGCCCGGAGAAGAAGAAGTTTCCATTATAATTACAAGGTAAATTATCTTCCTCTAAAAAACTTGGTCCATACATTTCGTACATTGAATTTGCAGGAAAAAGCTGAGATCAATAATTTTTATATGAACCTCTTTGGGAATGTAATATTATTTATACCTTTTGCTTTTATGCTGCTGGCATTATTCAGAATAACTAAATTAAATACAATAGTTTTAATAGCACTATTAGTCAGTACTTTTATAGAAATAACACAGTACTTTTTTCAAATCGGGTTAGCTGATATAGATGATATTATATTAAACAGTTTGGGAGCTATTATAGGTTTTTATCTTTATAAATTATTCTCGCAGATGACTGTTGGGCGGGTTATTAGCCAAGCAAACTGAATCTTCAGCACTAACTTATTTTTTCAATATCAACTTTAATGTTCTAATTGAAGGATGCAGATTTCATTTTGTAAAAGGATAGCTTGATGTTACGTCCTTATTTTTATGCGCATGATTTATAGTATTTTTTTAAAACTAAAATAGAGACAACTGGTACATTGGCATAAATTTTGGTTAATGTTAGCAATTTTAAAATCAATCCAATTTATTATCCAATTATCCATAGCCAACACTGCATGTCTCCCAATAAATTTTACCAATTAATTAATTGTATAGTTTATTTTGTTAGGTATAATAAGACCATCATCATCGGCGTTTCTATGGATAAGTCCAACACCCTTATCCTATGTTTACATCCAAATTCACAGCAATACTGTGCGTAATCCTATTTGTTACTTATTCTAAAACGACATTTTCTCAAAGCCAAAATTCAGGAGCATTTACATTCAAATTACTCAATAGCTCTCGCACAAGTGCAGGTGTTTATAAAACCGATTCAACTCTTGTAAGAACACTTTGGGCTGATTCAACATTTTCGGCAGGTACGTATACACGTTATTGGGATGGCAAAGATGATAACGGGAAGACTATTGCTTCACCTGATCCAAATTATGTTATTAAAGTACTTTCCAATAATGTAAACTATAATTGGGATGGTGTTATCGGTAATACTTCATCGAGCCAAACGGGGATGGGTGTCCATAGAGGGACATACACTTCAATGATAGGGATGGCTATAACTGGTACAACTGCTTATTTTTGCCAGGGATATTCAGAAGGTTATCCAAGCGAAGCTAAATTCAGCACTACCAATCCACAAGTCAGGTTAAATGTATATTCAGGAACGACGGCAACAATGAATTCTGAATTTGTAGTTACTGACGGAACTAATGTTTATTGGGCGGGGTTTGATGGTTTCACATCAGTCAATAGTTTTGTACATGCAACAAAAGTAATTGATGATACAGAAGTAAGTTTTGGAGCAAACGGGAGTAAATATGCTGTTACTTATGGAAGAGTGTATGGAAGTATAATTGATAAAGTGACGACCAATTCACATGCAACAGGACTTGCTGTACAGCCATCAGGAAGCTATCTTTTTGTATCACATGGTTCGTTAAATCAACTACATGTATTTAATAAAACAACAGGGGCATTAGTTCAAAATATTACAGTAACTAATCCGAGAGGGATTGCTACTGAAGGAAGTAGTTTATGGATGGTATCCGCAACAAATACAGTAGCAAAATATAGTATAAATGCGAACGGTACTTTATCAGCTGCAACATTAACGTTATCAGGAATTTCAACTCCAGGCGCAATAGCAGCTAATGGAGGGAATATAGCGATAATAGATGCAGGAACTAATCAAATTGTAGGATTTTATAATACAACAAGCGGAGCACAGGGAACTCAATTAGGAACTACAGGTGGTTATGCTACTTCACCAAATGTTAG
This sequence comes from Chitinophagaceae bacterium, assembly GCA_036007765.1. Taxonomy (GTDB): domain Bacteria; phylum Bacteroidota; class Bacteroidia; order Chitinophagales; family Chitinophagaceae; genus Ginsengibacter. Next base: position 8,105 of record DASYOM010000180.1, read on the forward strand.
TAATTCAAAGTTCATGTTTGGAAATTATGTATTGAGCGGTAATTCATTTTTAGCCTATGCACCTGATGGAAGTTTTTGGGTAGGAGATGGTGGTAATTATAGAGAGCAACATTACTCTGCATCCAAAACTTATATTGAAACAGTTATGTCAATGGGAGCAACTTATTCTGTTTGTGCCGACCCCAATAATATAAATCGCGTATTTGGTAATTATCTTGAATTTAATGTTGATTATACTAAGCCCTTAACTGGCAGTACAGGATGGACCCTTGTAAAAAATTGGGGATTTGGAGGCGCGACCGTCAATAAAACGCTCAATAAGTTGCTCAATGTAGTTACATTAAGCAATGGCAGAACTTATGGGTATGATTATTATAAAGGGTTTGCTGAGTTAACATCTACAGGAATGAGATATACAGGGACAAGTCTAAATGGCGTTCTTTGTAAAGACGGTTCTGTACAAAGAACTACAGGTAGACAAGATAGTGGGTCTAATTTAATAGTGACAAAATATCCTTTAACGGGTTTTGATGGTTCAAATAATCCTCAATGGAGCAGCACAGGTATAATGCTTGCAACAACTCCAACTAATACCAACCAAAATCCGAACACTACGCCAGTAACTGATGTTCTTACTTCGAACAATAAAGTAATATTTTATACTACGACTATTAAGTTTCTGGGAACTACAAAGCCTCAAAATGGGTATCATTTAGGAGCAATTAAAAAGGGACAAACTAAGTGGCTATGGAAAACAGCTAATGCAACTTTTACGAATTATCAAGGAAAATTCCCAGCAGCAGATCGTTTTGATGTAGGTAATGGAGTAAATGATTATGCAGGTAGTATGGTAAACGTAATGGACAATAATGTAATAACTGGTTACCACGGCGAATTTTGGAAACAAGGTGAAACTAACTGGTATAATCATTATTTAGATGATGGGCTGCCTATTGGCCAGTTTGGCACTGATGGTGCCAGCAGTAGCCCATTTTCAGCAGCCAAAAATGCTGGGAACGCTCTAACATTGAGTTTAATAAAAGAGAATAGCACAGGTAACTTATACCTATATCATGGCGATGAATCTCAACATTCAGGCGTACACAGATGGAAAATTTCTAATCTAAGCAGCATCTCTGAACAGTATATAACTGTTCCTTTCCCATCATCTTATAAGGCTCCTGTTATTACGGGCTATGTTGATTTACATGCAGGTTTGCCCTATAATTCAACATTAGCAACTCAAAATGGATGGAGCAAAACAGGAACTGTGAGCTATTACTCAAACCGTAAAAAATACGTAAATGATGGCTCGCCTGATGTGTTTGCTGTTTTTGCGCCTCCGTACACAACCACAAGCGGAGTGGCTTCTGTACAGCGTGATTTAGGAACAAACAATGTAACAAGCAATTGGAAAATTAACGGGCAAATAAGTTTTCAAGGCTCTCAATTTTTAGCAAATGGCAATAAAGTTTATTTAGACGTTCTCGATGGAGCAGGAAAAATATTAGCCAGGTTTTATTGGACTTCCGGATATGCTCCATTCCCAACTGTTTTCTTCAAGTTATTTGGTAATAATGCAATAATTTCTACAGATGCTAATACGGTAAGTAATACGTTAGCCGCTCTTCAACCTTACGAAGTAAAATGCGTAAATGGGTTGGTAACATTTTCTTATGGAAGTTATCCTGCAGTTTCAACTTCAATTTTTGATGGTTCAGCTAATTGGAGGCAACCCAAAACATTAAGGGCTTATGTGGCATTTGGAAACCCCTCAAGTGCTATACAGCTTAATTTGCTGGATATGAAATTATATAAAGATTATACAAATACAATACCTAAGACTTTGCCAGTTGCGAATGCAGGTATTGATACTACAATTGTTCTTCCTTTAAATTCATATACAGTTTCCGGAAGCGGATCATATGCAAATGGGAATATCACAAATTATTCCTGGCAAAAAGTAATGGGCCCTACGTCCGGAACAATTACAAACTCTAACAATGTCACATCTGATGTTACTTCTTTAACACAGGGAATTTACAATTTTGAATTGAAAATTACTGATAATAATGGCGATACTGATGTAGATACGGTACAAATAACTATTGATCCACCTGCAAATCTATCACCAATTGCTAATGCGGGAGCTGACAAAACAATTGCCCTGCCAACAAACAGTGTAGCCATTATCGGTAGCGGAACTGATGCCGATGGAACTATCAGCACTTATTTGTGGGCAAAGATATCAGGTCCATCCGCAGGAACGATAACAAATACAACATCTGCAGTCACATCGATGACCTCCCTTGTTCAGGGTGTCTATTTATTTGAACTGAAAGTTACCGACAACCAGGGAGCAACAGCGAGCGATACTCTGCAGGTAAGCGTGAACGTTGCGGGGAATATACCGCCAGTTTCCAATGCAGGGGCTGATAAAACAATTACGCTGCCAATAAACAGTGTATCGATTGCCGGTAGCGGAACAGATCCTGACGGAACGATTAGTAATTACACATGGGCAAAGATCTCAGGCCCGTCTGCAGGAATGATAACAAATACAACATCTGCAGTTACATCTACGACCTCGCTTGTTCAGGGTGTTTACTTATTTGAGCTGAAAGTTACTGACAACCAGGGAGCAATAGTAAGAGATACTATGATAGTGACTGTGAATGCTGCGGGGAATATTCCTCCAATTGCTAATGCCGGACCAGATCAAAAAATAACTTTACCTGTTAATATTGTTTCAGTAGCCGGTAGTGGCGGTGATGCAGACGGAACTATTGTAGGTTATTTATGGACAAAAATTTCAGGCCCTTCATCTTATAATATTGTGAATGCATCTTCACCTGTCACAGATATATCGGGGTTAGCTAACGGGATTTATAATTTTCAATTGGAAGTAATTGATAACAGTGGAGTAACCGGCAAGGATACTATTCAAATAACAATAAATACTGCTGCAAATATTCCACCTGTGGCGAATGCTGGTCAGGATACAACAGTTAAATTACCGGCTAATACAGCATCACTTTCAGGTTTAGGATCTGATTCCGATGGAAGTATAGCAAGTTATTCATGGACAAAAATTTCAGGCCCCTCATCTTATAACATTGTAGATGCTACTTCACCTGCTACAAATGTTACAGGTTTAGTTCTGGGAACATATATATTTGAATTAAAAGTTACAGATAATAGTGGAGCTATAGCAAAGGATACTATGCAGCTAACAGTAAGTATACCAGGGAATATTCCTCCAGTTGCAGACGCAGGTAAGGACCAGTTTGTTTCATTACCTAAAAGTAATTTACAGCTACTTGGAAGTGGGACAGATCCTGATGGTACCGTAATGACTTATTTATGGACAAAAATTTCCGGACCTGCTTCAGGCGTTATTGCCAGTGCTAATTATCCTGCCACACCAGTTATTACATTGGTCCAGGGTGTCTATTTATTCCAACTAATTGTTACTGATAATAAAGGCGCAGTCGGTAGAGATACAATGGCAATTACGGTATCTTCCGCATCATTGCCTTTAAAATTATTATCGTTTAATGCGAAGCTTCAAAATAATAAAGTGGATTTAAGCTGGGAAACCACAAATGAAAAAAATGTATTAGGATTTGATATTGAAAAGATGAATGGTGACACTTGGGATAAAATTGGTTTTGTTGCTTCGAGTTCGACCAACGTATTCAGCAATCACTATAATTCCATCGATGATTTTCCGTTAAAAGGAATGAATTACTATCGTCTCAGAATCGTTGACATAGATGGGAAATTTGTATATTCCAATATAATCAATGTTGATGTAAAACCGGATAGGGATTTTGTATATCAAAATTTCCCTAACCCCTTTCCAAATGTTACAAATATTAAATTTGAGATCGCAGAAGAAAATTTAGTAAAAATCATTGTTTACAATGCGCTTGGTGTACAAGTAAAAGTGCTGGTAAATGAAATAAAGCAACCAGGCGTTTATCAGGTGCAATGGAAAACTGAAAATATAGCTCCGGGAAATTATTATTACAACGTAATTATTGATCACAATATAGTAACAAAAAAGATGTTGAAATTGCATTGATCTTTAATTTTTATTTACTATTTTGCGGCCCGGTTAAATTGTTTAATCCAAATTTGTTCAATACATTTATTTAAATATTAGATGCATTTTTCCGGCAATCTTCCAATATATTTTGAAAACTCAAATTGAATCCTAATTATTACTATCTGTTGAAAAGCCAATAGAATCTACGTAAACTCCAACTAACGATTGCAAAGTCTATTTAATAGATATCAATCTTTCTTCTTCCTATAGAAAGTCCAAAGAAACTCTATCGCCAAAAGATAAACAAGTCATTGTATACATAGAAAATTGTGCTATGAGTAAAAGAATTTTATTTATCGGAGGTAATTTTTCACCCGAACAGACAGGGATAGGGAAATATAGTGGAGAGATGATTGAGTGGTTATCACAGGAAGGGTTCGATTGTACCGTGGTAACCACATATCCATACTATCCACAATGGAAAGTACAGGTACCGTATAATAAAAGCTTATTTTGGTATAAAAAGGAAATTATAGCTCAAAAGGACAATTCAAAGGGCTTTACAATAATAAGGTGCCCGCACTATGTTCCAAAAATGCCAACAGGTTTAAAGCGCATCATTTCTGACTTATCATTTTTTGTTACATCGTCGTTTGTAATTATTGGAATGCTTTTCAAAAAGAAAAATGATTATATTTTGTCAGTTGCCCCCCCTTTTTGCCTGGGGTTATTAGGGGTGCTTTATAAAAAGCTCAAAGGGGCAAAATTTATGTATCACATTCAGGATCTGCAGATAGAAGTTGCTCAGGATCTTGAGATAGTTAAATCCAAATTTCTTTTAAAAACATTATTCGTTATTGAAAGATATATATTTAATAATGCAGATTTTATAAGTACAATATCTCAAGGAATGATAAAAAAAGTGAAGCAGAAGGCTAAAAAAGAAGTCTTGTTTCTTCCAAACTGGGTTGACATACAAAAATTTTATCCGATAAATAATAAGAAACAACTAAAGTCAGATTTCAATTTAAATATCAGTGATAAAATCGTTCTTTATTCAGGCGCTATAGGTGAAAAACAAGGCCTTGAGGCAATTCTCGATTCCGCAAAATATTTCGAAAATATTGTTGATTTAAAATTTGTTATTTGCGGGTCCGGTCCTTATAAAGAGAATCTTTTGCATTTAAAGAAGAAGATGAATTTGAAAAATGTGATTTTCCTTCCTTTACAGCCTTTTGAAAAACTTAATTCTCTCTTGAATGTTGCTGACGTACATTTAGTTCTTCAAAAAAATAGCGCATGCGATCTTATGATGCCTTCTAAATTAAGCACAATTCTATCTGTTGGAGGTGTATCAATTGTAACAGCCAAGCCAGGTTCCAGCCTGTTTAACGTGATTGATTCTAATAATGCCGGGTTTTTGATTGAGCCAGAATGCCAAGATGCGCTAAATTCCGCTATCAAATATGCGATCTCCAATGAGCATGTAGAAATTGAAAGTAATGCAAGATGTTACGCCGAAAAAAACCTATCAATTCATAAAATTTTATCAACGTTTGCAGGGAGCTTAAAAAATAATAATAGCCTTTCAATTCCTAAGATTTCGCAGAAATCTTTGCCCTCAATCGCCAGATGATTTACATTTTTTATTGTACTTCCCGTAATCAACTTGATGTTAAATCTTTTGATAGCTTTTTGGAACATCTCCCAAAGAAAGCTCAATTACAAATACTTAAATTCAAAAAATGGGATGACAGGCAGCGAAGTCTTTTCTCAAAATTACTTTTGATAAGCGGATTGAATATAATTGGCTATAATTCTTATTCAATCGATCAGTTAAAATACACATGGTATAAACGTCCCTATTTTGATAATAATATTGATTTCAATATTTCTCATTCAAGTGAATATATTATTTGCTGTATATCTTTTAACCACAGAATAGGGATAGATATAGAAGAAGTTAGAGAAATACCGATAGGTGATTTTGAAAATGAATTTTCTTTAAAAGAAATGGAAGCAATATTGAATTCTGAAAAAAGCCTCCACTCCTTTTATACTCTTTGGACTCAAAAGGAATCATTTTTAAAAGCTATAGGAACAGGGTTACATGTTTCATTGAATAAAATCGGAATTAATAATGAAAAGATCAAATGGAATAATAAGAACTGGTATCTAAGCGAATTAAAATTAGACAGCAAGTATGTTTGTCATTTATGCGTTGATTTTTTTCATCCTGATATAAACATTCAAAAAATTAATTTTCAATAAGGAACAAGAGTTGCACTCTTTGCTTAAGAACATTGAGCTTGATTCTTCAAGGTTAAAAAATTACGAATCAATAAATTTACTTTAATTTAATTACCAATTCTACACGTTAATTTATATATTTGTTTAAAAGACTCTAACCAGGGTTGTATGCAATGAATTCGTAAATATCCTCAATGTTACAAGTACGAAAGTTTGTAATTTGTATTAGGAGATTATTCCAACCTATAATAAAGCCGTTACAATCTGAATATCAAATCAACCGTTTACTATTAATTTGAAGAATTAATTTTTTCATTTTCACATAGAGCAATCCAATTTACACGTGAATTTTGAATCATTTAATGTCTTATAAAAGTGCTTAAATAATATAAGCTGTTTAAGATTTAATTATAATGTAAATCAATGATTCCCAGACTAAATATTTTTTGCCTGCCTTTCGCCGGAGGAAATAAATACTCTTATCGTGAATATAAAGAGAGTGAACCCTCATTTATTAATTTTATTTGCCTTGAGTATCCGGGCAGAAGTAGCAGAATTAAGGAGCCCTTATTTACGGAGGCTCATGAACTAGTTAATGATTTATATAAAATAATAATAAATCAAATTGATGATGGTGATTATGCAATTTATGGTCATAGCCTTGGTGGATTATTGACCTATTTATTAACAAGGAAATTAAAAGAAAATGGACATAAATTGCCTGTCCATTTATTTATAACGGGCACTACCGGCCCCTCATCAAAGTCCCGTGGAGAAAAAAAAAGGCATCTGCTTCCGAAACGGGATTTCATTCAGGAGCTTAAAGATTTAAATGGTATGCCGGATGAAATTCTCCAAAATGATGAATTGTTAGATTATTATGAGCCCATACTCCGGTCTGATTTTATGGCGAGTGAAAATTATATTTATGAGGACTGCAGTCCTTTAAATATACCTATTACAGTGATTACAGGAACTGAAGAAGAAATGGAACAATCTGATATTAAATTGTGGCAAAAAGAAACGACACACATTGTTGAATTCATAAGTTTCCCCGGAAATCATTTTTTTATTTATAAATATGCAAAAGGAATAATTCAAATAATATCAAAAAAGTTATTAGTAACGACAAAAGTTTATCAATTATGAGTGAAAAAAAAATGTACCTGAAGCCAAATGTTGTAATGGAACCATTGGTTGATAACTGGTACGCATGGAGTCATTTGGTTTCTCCTGCAACAGCAGCGATGAATATTACAGGAAGACATTTAACGATCATTGATTCATATTTAATGGCGCCTTCCATCCACGCTGAAGCTTGTTTAAATCCTAAAATGAAAGGAGGACCATTTATGGACTTTGGTGGCGGCAGGCTTGATGAGGTAGAAGCCTTGCAAAAAAAATCATTAAAAAAACATGAGAAGCAGATTCAGTTTGCCAAAGCAATAAAGGAATTGGATAAGATGCTGGCTACAGAAGCGAAAGGTTTTGGTTTAGAAGATTTATATGAAAAAGTTCCTGAAATACTCAAGGGCTATGTTGAGTTATTTTATGACAGGCATAATACTCCGGGTTTTAGATTTTTTGAATCATTATTGTATAAAAGTGATTTCTATAATAAGAGTTCCCAAAGCATGGCTTTTTGGATCACAGAAAATGATGAACGCCCGTTTGTCTTGAGCACCCCTCGGCTGGAAGACCCAAATGTTCTGCATCTTGAAATCCCTTTCGATCATCCCGGAATTGATGCCCTCGCTAAAATGAAAAGAGAACCTCAGCCTCTTAGTTATATTAAATCCATATTGGGTATCTCTGAGTCTGCAGAAGTATTGTTTGAAACTTTCTTTGATGAAAATCCGGCTCCGGTCTATGAAAAATATACAGGAGACAAAATAAGAATGAGGTATTTTGGGCACGCGTGCATATTGGTTGAAACAAAAGATATCAGCATATTAGTAGATCCCCTTGTAAGCTATTATGGCTATGATTGCGAAGTAGATCATTTCTCGGACTCCCATTTGCCCGATACAATTGATTATGTTTTAATAACTCATAACCATCAGGATCATATTCTTTTCGAAACTTTATTACCATTGAGGCATAAAATTAAAAATTTAATAGTTCCAAGAACAAATAGCGGGCGTCTTGAAGATCCTGATCTTAAATTAATGTTTGAAAATGTTGGCTTTAAAAATGTTTTTCCGGTTGATGAAATGGAAACTATTCATTTTGAAGATGCTATAATTACCGGGCTTCCATTTATAGGTGAACATTCTGATTTGAATATACTTACCAAGAGCTGCTACCTGGTGAAAATAGGACAGTTTAAATTATTATTCCTTGCAGATTCCAGGATAGTAGAAGCAAAGCTATATGAACACATTCATTATCAGGTCGGCGATGTAGATGTAATGTTTATAGGTATGGAATGTGATGGCGCACCATTGACATGGTTATATGGGCCACTATTAACTAAAAAGCTGGCGAGGGATATGGATGGCAGCAGAAGGCTTGCAGGATCAGATTGTAAAAAAGGAATGTCATTGGTAGATATATTTAATCCCAGGGAAATTTATGTGTATGCAATGGGCCAGGAGCCATGGTGTGAATTTATTAGCAGTATAAAATATACTGATGAATCAAACCCAATTGTACAATCTAATAAACTGGTGAAAATTTGTAGAGAAAGGGGTATAGTGGCCGAAAGGCTCTATGGTGAAAAAGAGTTGCTATATGAAAAACAAGCGAAACATGTTGAAAATGCCGAGTTAGTTTAGTCTTGATTTTATAAACAATTTATAAAATTTATTACCAGGTATTTTTTAAGCTTAAAACTAATAATCATCTGACATTCAGCCCCTCTCTGCCAAAGTTATCGGACGCAGAGGGGCCTGAAATTATATGCCGTACATACTTTAAACTGTTTTCGATTTTACTGAAACTGCTATGCAAGAAGAATTAATTTTTCCTTTACACCCGGCTCAGCAAGACGTATATACTGATCAGCTTTTGGATACCAAAAGCCCTCACTATAACATTGGAGGTTATATAAAATTAAAAGGTGCATTAAACACTGAATTATTTTATCAAGCGGTAGGTTCAGGCGCAAAAGTTTTTGATGCTTTCAAAATGAGGTTTGATTTGAATTTACCTGAGCCGGTATTTTTCATTGACCAGAATTGCAATAAACTGGAGATGGGTGACCTTGATTTTAGTGATGGCGATAATGTGGAAGTGAATGCGGTAGAATGGATGCAAAATAGATTTAATAAGCCCTTTGTAATTGAGAAGCATGCTCCACTATATGAACATTATTTATTAAAAATCTCAGACGAAGAACATTGGTTCTTTGGTAAGTATCATCATTTAATTACAGATGGTTATGGCTTTGTTGTATGGGTTCAATACCTTGCTCAAAAATATAAATCCTTAATTGCCGGAGATAACCGTCAATTTGAGTTTAACACTTACATTGATGAAGCAAATAAGGCATCACAGTATAGAAATTCTTCGTCGTATGCAGAAGATGGGAATTATTGGGAAGATAAAATTCCTGTAAAACCTGAGAAGATTCTGCAAAGAAAATATTATAATAATTCTGCTAAAAAAACTGAAACTTATTTTCTTATTTTAAATGATAATCAAAGAAAACTTCTTGCTGATATTGAGCAAACAACTAAAATCAGGTTACATCATTTAACGATTGCAGCACTCTTTATTTATTTCGGGAAAACTTCTGGCGAGTCAGAATTTATTTTTGGGATTCCCGTTCACAAAAGGAGTACGAAAGAAGCCAGGAATATAGTTGGGATGTTTTCAGGAATTATCCCTTACAAAAATTCCTTCAGAAAAGATATTACATTAATTGAACTGCTAAAAGAAATATTAGAGACACAAAAACGGGATTATAAATATCAAAATTATTTGATTGGAGATTTAGCAAGGATGCTTAAAGTAAACTCGTCCGAAAGTTATTTATTTGACGTAACGATCAATTACAAGCTATTAAATTTTGAGATGTCTTTTGGTGAAGAATTGGATGCGACTATATGTGAACTTGCAAATGAATTTCAAAAAAATCCTTTGCAATTGTGCTGGCAGGACTTTGGCAAACTACAACCCTTACAGCTACAACTCGATTTCAGTACTGATTTTTTTACACGTGATGAAATTGAGCTATTGGCTCAGCGTTTTATTTTTATTCTTGAGCAATTTCCCGGTTCAATTAATAAAGAGATCGGAGACTTCGATATAGTTCCTCTTGCTGAAAAAAAATTAATAGAAAAGTTTAATAATAAAAATAGCAACCCTGTTTCCAATGAATCCTTAATTGATTTATTTGAAAAGCAGGTCTTGCTCATGCCTGATGCAATTGCTTTGGTTTTTGAAGATGAAAAATTGACTTATCGTGAGCTAAATGAAAAATCAAATCAGCTCGCCCGTTTTTTAAAAGGCAGAGGTGTAAAAGAAGAAACGCTTGTACCAATATGTTTAACAAGAAGCATAGAAATGTTGGTGGCGATTATGGCTATTTTAAAAGCAGGAGGCGCTTATGTACCGATTGATCCAACGTATCCTTTGGAAAGAATCCATTATATGCTGGAAGATACAGGGGCAAAATTACTGATAGTAAATAAAGAAGCAAAAGAGAAACTTTATGTCTTAAAAAATATTGAAATAGTTGAAATAGATAGTGAGGGATTATTTAAAAAAGAATCAAAAGAAAATCTTCAAAATAATATTGGCCCTTCCAACCTTGCTTACATCATTTACACTTCTGGTTCTACAGGCAAGCCTAAAGGTGTGATGATTGAACACTGCAGTGTTGTTAATCTTATAAAATGTCAAAGCAAAGCTTTTGATATTAATGATGAAGAAAAGGTTTTGCAATTTTCTAATTATTGTTTTGATGCTTCAGTTGAACAAATATTCTTAGCACTTTTAAATGGAGCAACACTCGTTTTATTTCGCGAAGGGTTACAATTAAACATTGATCTTTTTAAAAACTTACTAATAGAAAAAAAGATCACGCATTTGCATGCAACTCCTTCATTCCTTGAAAATCTATCATCTTTTGATTATAGCTTTTTAAATAGAGTAATTGCGGGTGGAGATATTTGCAAAACAGCGCTGGCGAAAAGATGGAATGATAAAGTTGATTTTTATAATGAATATGGCCCTACAGAAACAACCGTAACAGCAATTGAATATCGCGATCTTCCGAATAATTCAAACACTAGTATTGTTTTCCCCATAGGCAAGCCTCTTAAGAATGTTCACACATACATCTTAGATGAAATTGGGCAATCAGTACCAGTAGGTGTTTTGGCAGAAATATTTATTGGAGGTATACAGGTTGGCAGGGGGTATTTAAACATGCCTGAACTTACCCAGGAAAACTTTATTAAAGATACGTTTTGTGATATTCCCGGCGCAAAACTGTATCGTACAGGAGATATCGGAAGATGGCTGCCCGATGGTAATATTGACTACCTGGCACGCATAGACGACCAGGTTAAAATAAGGGGTTATCGAATTGAATTAGGTGAAGTTGAAAATGTTTTGCAACAAAGTGAAATGGTTCACCAGGTGGTTGTGCTGGCGAAACAGAGTAAAGAAGGAAGTAAACAACTTGTTGGATATATTGTTCCGGTTGGAGATTTTGATAAACAGGCGATAACTTCTTATTTGAAAAGTAAGTTACCTGACTATATGATTCCAGCTTTATTGATTGAGTTAAACGAATTGCCTCTGACACTTAATGGAAAGGTTGATAAAAAAGCATTGCCCAATCCTGATGTTGAAGATTTAATGAGTAATATCTACGAAGAGCCAACTTCAGAAACGGAAAAGGAACTTGTACAAATCTGGCAGGAACTTTTATCAGGTCAACGTGTAGGGATAAATGATAATTTCTTTGAGCTCGGCGGCCATAGCCTTAATGCCATGCAGCTTAGTTCAAGAATGCATAAACTTCTGAATATTAAAATTGATATAGGTAAGATTTTTTCTAATCCAACAATAAAAGAATTATCCGCAGTTTTACTTTTAGAAAGCCAGAATAAGTATAATGAAATTAAAAGATTGCCTGAGCAGGAATATTATGATTTGTCTCACGCTCAAAAAAGATTTTGGATACTGAGCCATTACAAAGATGGATCGAAGGCTTATAATTTTACTGCTGCATATACTATAGAGGGTAATTTAAATAAAGCAGCTTTTAATAAAGCAATACAAACGGTTATTGAGAGGCACGAAAACTTAAGAACTGTTTTTAAAGAAATAGATGGCGAGCCACGCCAAAAAATACTTTCGCCTGCAGAATTAAACTTTCAAATTGAAGAAATTGATCTGAGGGATAATCCCAATCCTGATCTGATCATGAAAAAGCGAATTGAAAGTGATTCAGGCCTTGCATATGATCTTGCACACGGGCCATTGCTAAGGGCTAAACTTTTTCATAAATCAGAACAGGAAAATATTTTGCTCTTTAGCATTCATCACATAATAAGTGATGGCTGGTCAAAAGGAATTTTAATTAATGAGATTTTGGATTTATATAAAGGTTATTCTCTAGGATCAGAAAATAACTTACCGCCATTGCCGATACAATATAAAGATTATGCTGCATGGCATAATACTTCCATTGATAAGCAGGCAAAATATTGGAAAGATGTTTATAAGAATTCTATCCCTGTATTAGATTTTCCAGCAGACTTTGAACGGCCTAAAGTACTTTCTTTTTTAGGTGCTATGCTCCATATAGCTGTATCAGAAACATTAACGCAGGATTTACGTAAAATGGCTACAAGCCATAATATATCTTTGAATAATTTACTCTTTTCACTATATGGGCTTTTGGTAAGCCAATATAGCGGGCAGAACGATATTGTTATTGGCTTGCTTAGCTCAGGCCGTAGCCAAATCGAGCTTGAAAACTTGATTGGCGTATTTATTAATTTTCTTGCTATAAGGCTTACTCCTGACAAAGATTTAGATTTATCCAAATACCTTGAATATTGTAACCATTCATTACTGGAAGCTTATAATAACCAGGATTATCCCTTCGATATGATGGTTGACGAATGTATTAAGCAGCGCGACTTTTCACGAAACCCGTTTTTTGATACTATGGTCAATTTTCATTCAGAGAATGGAATGCAAATGAAAGATAAATTGGTAGAAAATGAAATCTCAGGATCCGGAATAAGCATACGCCCTTATGAATGCGGGGAAGAAGATATTTATCAATCAGTTCTTGATTTCAAACTTGATATTGAACCATCGGATAGTTTACTAAATTTCTATTTTAGCTATAATTCAAAATTATATTCTAAGGAACGTATGCAAGCGTTCCTTGACAATTTTGTTAAGCTGCTTACTCTCGTAACACACGAGCCTGGCAAGGCATTGGAAAATTATGATAATCTAACTGATGAAAAAGAAGGCTTGAAAAAAATTGATGATGCAATTTCTGCTCCGGTAAATAAAATAATGCCGGTTAATATTTGTGCTTCATTTGTTGCGGAACCACTACAAGAATTCCTGGACTATTGGAATAAAGAAATTGGTTTAAATATAGATGTAACATTTGCCCCATATAACCAGGTATTTCAGCAACTACTGAATCCTGATAGTTTATTAAATTCTAATAAAGGCTTAAATGTACTTTTTATTCGCATTGAAGATTGGCTGAGAGATAAAAATAAGCTGTCTCCAGAGAAGCAAATTAATTTTTTAAATTTAACATACAATGAATTAATTGGAGCAATTGAAAATGTAAACAAAAATACATTAGCTCCATTTTTGGTTGGAATAGTTCCTGTAAATTCAACCAATTCTTTTGCGCCTGAAGTTATTGATCACTTAAATAAATTAAACAATAAAATAGCGTTGGGTATAGAGAACCTTTCTCGAATGAATTTATTTGATTTGAAAAAAGTTGCTTCATTATATGACGTCACTGATTTGTTTGATTCTAAGGCTGATGAAATCGGGCACATGCCTTTTACACAGGAATACTATGCTGCAATTGGTACCTATTTAGCACGTAAGATCAACGCTTTTAAAGGGCCGGGTTATAAAGTAATAGTATTGGATTGTGACAACACCCTTTGGAAAGGAGTATGTGGAGAGATTGGCGCAATGAATGTTGCAGTTGACGAAAACTTTGCAAGATTACAAGAGTTTGTTTTGGAAAAATATAACGAAGGATTTTTGGTAGTATTATGTAGTAAAAATAATGAAGACGATGTTTGGGAAGTTTTCGACAATCATCCTCAAATGAAGCTTAAACGTAAGCATATCGCCAGTTATAGGATTAACTGGGATATCAAGTCAAATAATTTAATCGATATTTCTAAAGAATTAAATCTCGGTATTGACAGTTTCATTTTTATAGATGATAGCGAATTTGAAGTTGAGCAAATGACCTTAAATTGTGCCGATGTTCTTTCTCTTTGTTTACCTGAAGATTCAAATGATTTTGCAGGTTTTTTAAATCATACCTGGGCATGTGATACTTTTCGTGTCACAGAAGAAGATGTTCAAAGAAATAAAAGATATCAAACAGAAAAAGAAAGAAATGCCGGGCAGGCAAAACACAATTCTCTTACGGGCTTCATCGAATCACTTGCTATAAAAGTAAATGTAAGAGCTTTGGAGGATAACGACGTTGAACGTGCTGTTCAACTCACAATGCGAACCAATCAATTTAATTTAAATGGAATCAGAAAAACACCCCAGGAAATTTCAAAATTAATTTCCAGTCAAAATTCTTTTAACAGGATTATAGAAGTAAGTGACCGGTTTGGAGATTACGGAATTGTAGGTTTGGTTCTTTCCCGGCAAATTCAAACTGTTCTTACTGTTGAAACATTTCTTTTAAGCTGCAGGGTATTAGGAAGAAATGTAGAGGATTTTATTCTAACTGAAATGCAAAACTACTGTTTGTATAATGAGCTAAGTCTTATCAGGCTTCAATTCAAGCCTACCATAAAAAATAAGCCTTTTGAAGAATTTTTGCTCCGTACGGAATGGTCTGTTAATTCCGAAGCCGAGAATTATAGTCGCTTCTTAAAAATTACTGAACAGGTAAATGCTTAATCACCCAAATGGAAAAAGTGCATATAAATAGAATAAGCCTTAATCGCGCTATCAAACGATGAAATTATTAATTAAATTTTATCAATAATATAATCTGTTCTATTTTTTATTTTTATAATTAGAAGAGCTTTTTACCAAATTAATATAGCAGATAATTATATTTTTTTAAGTGAATTATATATATTTGTTTTCTGACTGTAAAAGAATGGATGTAACAAGTTTAAGATTTTTGAATATTCTTGTTTTCAATCTTAATTGACCATTACTTTAATTGTAAAATTGACTAAATCTTATGAAGTAATCTTTTATAACCATAAGT
>DASYOM010000181.1:0-27515 GCA_036007765.1 Chitinophagaceae bacterium
AATACTCCATGCTAAAATAAGTACTACGACGGTTCGTATCGCAGTAGCGAGATCAGTATCCACACCTTTAATTCCTATCTTGGCAAAGATGGCTGTAAGTGCTGCAAACACCGCAGAAAGAAGTGCATAAATCCACCACATAATTTATTAATTTATAGTTTATATAATTTCAATTACAGGCAAAGCTATGCCTTACCCTTCAACCAGATTTCTTTCCCAAAATTGTTTAGTAAAATTGCCAATGCAAAACGTTAGCATGGAGCCTTAGTAAAATAAAAACTCCTGGCATAAAAAATTAAGTTTCGAAATAACTATTTTTGAAATATTAAATACAGGATTGCAATTATTCCGTATTTGGGTTATTTTCAAGGATTGCCATAATCAAATACAGGTTTCATTCTAACTCCTAAATTGAATAAATGAATTTATTATACAGGACATCCTTTCTCTCTTGCTTTTTGTTTTTAATTTTTGTCACAAATGCTTCAGCACAGAATACAGAAAGTGTAGATACAATTTCTAAATATACAGTAATAAGTGCCGGGCCACAGTATAAAAGGTCTGCCTGGCACAACTTATTTTGGGGGAAAAATTACCGGAAAGAATGGAGCACACCTATAAAGCTTCCTGCTTTTTACCTGGATAATGAAAAGGACGGGCTCATTCCAATTAAGGAAGGCGGCGGTCATCAAACAACCGCTCTTCATCTTGAAACCAAAGATGGAAAAAATTATTCGATCCGGTCGGTTGATAAAAGGCTGGGTAAAGTTTTACCAAAAGAGTTCTTAGGAACGTTTATAGAGGACCTCGCAAATGACGAAGTTTCTATGTCGAATCCTTACGCCGCTATTACGGTTCCCCTAATGGCACAAGCTGCAGGAATTTATCACACCACTCCCCAGTATGTTTACCTGCCTGAACAACCTGCTCTTGATACTTTTAATAAAAAATATGCGAATCATGTTTACCTGTTTGAGCAAAGAATAAAAGGAAACTGGGAGAATGCTGATAACCTTGGCAATTTCGAAAAATATCTTGATTTTGAAGAAATGATGAAAGCGCTTTTTGAGGAAACAGAGAACCGCGTTGACCAGGAAGCCTATTTAAAAGCAAGACTCTTTGATATATTCCTGGGAGACTGGGACAGGCACCAGAACCAATGGGTATGGGGCATTAAAAAAGAAGGAAAGAAAAAAATATTCGTTCCGCTGCCTGTGGATAGGGACCAGGCTTATTTTAAGCATAATGGCTTATTGCTCGACCTTGCTGTTGCTGCATCTGGACTAAGTTACTTTCAAAGTTTTAAAAATAAAGTGGGTGATGTAAACACTTTCAATTATGAAGAAAGAGGAACAGACAGGCTTTTTACAAATCAATTAAACCTGGATGACTGGCAGAGGATTGCGAAAGATTTACAGGCTTCTCTTACCAATGATGTAATTGAGAAATCAATAAAAAAATCCCCCCCGGAAATTTATACCATCTCCGGAGATAAAATAACATCAGCCCTAAAATCAAGACGTGAACAAATATTGGGTTATGCTACAACCTATTATTTTTTTTTAGCGAAGGAGGTAGAAATTGTTGGCACAAGAGGAACAGAATATTTTGAAGTAAAGCCGGTTAATGAAGATGAAGTTTCTGTACAGCTATTTAACAAAACAAAAGAAGATGCAAAGAAATCAAAGCCTTTTTATTCAAGAACTTTTTACAATAAGGAGACAAAAGAAATTAGGCTTTATGGCCTTGAAGGAAAAGATGTTTATACAATTGGTGGAAATGAAAATAATAAAATAAAGATCCGGGTTATAGGCGGCGCGGATACCGATTCAATAACCACGGTGAATGGTAGTATGAAGACTTACATTTACGATGATAAAGACAATCATTTTCAAACCGGGCCTAAAACAAAATTTCACCTTTCAAATGATACCTCTAAACATTCTTATGTTTTTAGAAATTTCATGTACGACAAGAAAGGTATTAAGCCAACATTTTTTTATAGTGATGAGGATCGTGTTTTTGTGGGGCTGGGATATGGATGGGAACATCACAAGTGGAAGAAGCTCCCTTTCGCTTTCAAGCAATACCTTGGAGTAAACTATTCTATTTCACAACAGGCATTCAGTGTAACTTATAAAGGATTATTTCCCGAAGCTATTGGCAAATTCAATCTTTCATTATTGGCCAATTATGATGCGGTAAGATGGACTAATTTTTATGGATTGGGTAACGAAACATTGCTGACAACACAGGACAGGGATTATAACAGGATGCGAACTAAAGAAGCGATAGGAAGTATTGGCCTGAATCTCCGGTTTAGGAAAAGCGGTATATCCTTAAATGCATTTTATCAATCCATAAAAATTATAAATGATGCAGACAGATATACGGCAAAGGTGATAGGCCCCACAGTGCCCACTGTTTTTGATACAAAGAACTTTGCGGGAGCTATTTTTAATTACAACTTTAGCCAGCTTAACGATAAGGCAGTTCCAACAAGCGGGATTACATTGTCAGGGAATGTATCTTTTACTCAAAATGTAAATCAAACTAATTTATCATACTGGAAGTATGGCGGAAAAATCCAATTATATATTCCTCTAATTTCTAAATTTTCAGTGGCAACTTCCGCAGGTGTATCATCCGTAAGCGGAGATCCTGAATTTTATCAATATCCATCTATTGGCGGCGGCAAGGATCTTCGTGGCTTTCTGCGTCAAAGATTTTATGGGAAAACTGCATTTTACAACAGCAATGAACTTCGGTTTATAAGCAATTTCAAAACTTATTTTATGAATGGGAAAGCCGGCTTGCTCGCTTTTGTGGATGATGGAAGAGTGTGGATGCCACAGGAAAAATCAACTATCTGGCATGTAGGCTATGGCGGAGGTATTTTGTTAGCGCCTTTCAATAAAATATTAATTGATGTAACCTATGGTATTTCAGATGAAGATAAATTGATACAGGTAAGGCTTAATGTGAATTTATAGCCGGCACTGAATATTATTTCTGGTCATTTGTCATTGGGTTATTGGCTTATTAACTATTACTATTGACTTATTGACTACTAATAAGTCCGATGTTTTTTGAATGTTCAATCGCTTCAGAACTATGTTCAAAATAACAGCAATGCACATGAGCTGATATAATTTTATCTACAACAGTTTGTACACTTTCGAATTTATTTTTATGGATTCTCCTTATATAAACGGCGAAAATATTTTTAGGGAAATGTTCCGAAATCGATAAATAAATATTAGGGTCTTCCTGCGTATCATCACCCAGTAAAATAAATTGCAAATGTGGATAGGTCTCTATAATTCTTACTATACGGGTGAATTTTCCTGAATGCTTGTTTTGTCCTGTGCGAAAGACTTCACTTACTTTTTTTATCTGGTTCAAAAGATACACTCCCTTAGGCAATTGATTTTCTTTGGAAAATTCTACGATTACATCATACAAGTTCCATTCACTGCTCGACACATAAAAAAAAGGATTTGTGATATCATCATGCTGGCCTGATGCAGCTAACAGCCTGTAATGGTTTACTACTCCCTGGAATGGCTTTCGGCTTCGTGCATTCTTTGTAAACAAAACATATAATCGTTTGCGAAGCATTGAAGAATGCGAGATCAAAAATGTATCGTCGATGTCAGAAATAAAAGCATGCTTTGATGCAAACGGAATATAAACTTCTCCTTTACCTGATATCCTCTGACGTTTATATTTTTCCTCTTTTAAAAAAACAGTAACGCTATGCCATCCATGTTGCAGGTTCGCTTCAGGCATCCATTCAAATTTAAAAAAACCATCGTATTCTGTTTGCGTTTCGTGGTTGGTACCATTCCACTCCATAGAAACCCTGGCTCTTACAAAAGGTTTTACCATAAATAATCTTAGCATCGAAAAGATGTTGACTATCCAGCTATGGCGATATGTTTTTCGCGACATAGGGCTTAACTTCAATACATGGCCATAAACGATTATTTTTTCCAGACTCCCGTAACCTCTGTAAACCTTCACTACAGGAGCGTACTTTAGCCTGAACAAAAAGAATATTTTTTGTTTTATCTTTTTAAACAGTGAAAGTTTCTTTTCTTTATGAACCAAAATATTTTGCATAACCTCAGAACCTCAAAGATATAAATGGAGCAGCCCATAAATTTAAAAATATTATTTGTTCTAAATCCTGTATCTGGCGGGAAGAAGAAAATTGATTGGGAGCCTCTTATTAAAAAATATTTCACAGGGCTTTCACACACTATTGAATTTTTTGTCTTGTCCGGCAAAGATGATTCTGGTTCGCTGCAATACTGGTTCGAAAAATTTCAACCGCAGCGTGTGGTTGCCGTAGGAGGTGATGGTACCATATCTATTGTTGCAAAGCAATTACTTGGTAAGGAAATGGCCCTGGGAATTTTGCCTGCAGGTTCGGCAAACGGAATGGCAAAAGAACTTGAAATACCGGAGAAACCGGAAGAGGCTTTGGATATTATTATCAATGGAATTATCCGGAGTTGCGATGTGATAAAAATTAATGACAAGGACCTTTGCTTTCATTTGAGTGACCTTGGTCTAAATGCAAGGCTTATAAAATATTTTGACGAGAGTCCGCTAAGAGGGATGTGGGGTTATGCAAGAATGGTTGTTAAAGTTCTATGGTATAAAAAGCTTTTAACTGCACATATAGAGGCAGACGATGTTGACATTAATATGCGTGCGTATATGATTGTTATTGCGAATGCCAGCAAATATGGAACCGGCGCAACTATTAATCCTGAAGGAAATCTAACTGATGGAAAATTTGAAATTGTAATTGTAAGAAAACTGGCAATATCAGAATTGTTTAAAATGTTTTGGAGCTATAAAAATTTCAATCCGAAAAAAGTTGAGATCTTTCAAACTAAAAAAGCTACCATAACTACAAAAAGAGATACACATTTCCAAGTAGATGGAGAATTCAAGGGAAAGATTAATAAAGTGAAGGCGGAAATAATTACTTCACAATTAAATATGATTGTCAGGAACGAGGATGCTATTACTTGATAAATGATAGTGGAGTTGATCTTCGAAATTTCATTCACACACATTTCCATATCACGTCCACAAACCATTTATTTTTATCAAAGAAATGAGCTACCGGTATGAAGCCGGAATGCACGGCCGTTTCATCGGTTTGCTCTATTGTATATTTTTGAGAAATTTCCATAAATATTGTTTCATCTTTCCTGAAATGGATCATATCATTTTTACCGATACGAGCTTCCTGCTCCTTAAGCGAAACGAGGTAACTTTTGCAGGCACCACTTTGCGGGTCATAAGTGGCATAATGATCGAAGGACTCTAATTTAAAATCTCCGTCAAGCTCAGCATTGATCCTCTGCAAAAGATTCAGATTAAATTCCCGCGTGTAGCCATTACTGTCATTATAAGCTGCGAGTATTTGCTTAGGATTTTTTTTAAGATCAATGCCAATCAATACAATATCGCCAGGCGACAACTGGCTTCGTAATTCTTTACAAAAAACAGGAACCTCCTCCAACGAAATATTTCCAATATTTGAGCCGAGAAATAATACCAATTTTATTTTATCTGAAATTTTTTTGGCAGAAGAAAGCATATCAAGATATTCCCCATTCAATCCATGTATATGTAAATGAGGAACCTGCGCAGGAAGTTTTTCGTGGAGCAGGTTGATGATATTATTGGAGATATCAACAGGAAAATAAGTAGATATTGCTTTTTTATTTACCAGCTCTTTTAAAAGATAAACTGATTTTATTGCATCTCCCGCTCCTAATTCAACTACATCAAAATTTGTATGCTGGCCTATTATTATGTCAGCCAGTGCCTGAGTTTGTTCTGAAAAAATTTCAAGCTCGCAATTAGTAAGGTAGTACTCATCGCAACTCATGATCTCCTGGAATAACTCATCTCCTCTTTTGTCGTAAAAATATTTTGACTGCAAATATTTTGGAGAGGAGCGTAACCCTCTTAATACATCTTCTAAAAAATTTTTCATCTGATAATTTTTTCAATCATAGACTATCATTTTACCAACCTCAAACCAGTATATTGCCATCTTAAATATGGATGAAAAAAATTTCTGTAAGTAATACGGCTATGCCCGGGTGATGTTACCTCGGAGGCGCCTCTTAAAACTTTCTGATTCACCATAAATTTACCATTGTATTCTCCTATTGCTCCGGGCGCTTTTGAAAAACCGGGATAGGGCAGGTAAGCGCTTTCGGTCCATTCCCATCGCTTTCCCCAATCAAATTGCTGTGCGGCAATTTCCCATTCAAATTCAGTCGGCAGGCGCATTCCCATCCACGATGCATATGCAGCAGCTTCATAAAAACTTATGTGGCACAATTCTTCTTCCATATTCACAGCCTTCAATCCGCCGTAGGTATAATGGTGCCATCCGCGATCAATGAAGTGCCAATAAAGCGGTGCATTGATGTTATTATTTTTTACCCAATCCCATCCTTCTGCATGCCAGTAATTAAAATTTTTATAACCCCCGTCATTTATAAATTCAAGGAACCCGGCATTGGTAACAAGATTCTTTTCAATAGAAAAATCATTGATCAGAACCTGGTGCCTGCTTAGCTCGTTATCAAAACAAAAATCATTGCCCGCATAGCCTATGTCATAAATTCCTTTTTCAATTTTTATTAAACCGCCTGCTCTTTTTTCACTTGTATTTTTTGTCCCATTTGATTCATTATTGTAAGCAGGAAACAGGGGATTATTGCCCAAAATATATTTGATATCAGTTCGTAAAAGCTCCTGGTGTTGTTGTTCATGATTAAGCCCAAGCATAATAATTTCATCTAATTCGTCCGACGGATTAGTTTGCAAAAAATCTTTCATAGCTTCATCTACGTGTTTACGAAATTTATAAACATCTTCTACTGTAGGCCTGCTTAGATTTCCCCTGTCGGTCCGAATAACTCTCGCCCCTACAGTTTCGTAATAACTGTTGAAAACATAATTATACTGAGGATCATATTCAGTATAATTTTTAAGGTTTGGCTTGAGGATAAACGTTTCAAAAAACCAGGTAGTGTGGCCTATATGCCACTTGGGTGGACTCACATCTACAATAGGCTGTACAACATAATCTTCGGTTTTTAAAGGCGCACAAATTTCTTCGCTAAACTTCCTTACCTCCATATATTTTTCTAATAAATCCATAATTCATTTTTGGTAAATCTTGTCCCCTCTCCTTTTGGAGAGGGGGTTGGGGGTAAGGTAATCTTTAAGATCGGATATACTCTTAACATGTAAACGACCTGATTGTTCTCTTCGCATCATCAAGGCATATGCATTATTAAATCCTATTGGTTGCAACCATCTTAAATTATATTGCTCGTGGAATTGCTGTTGCACATAATCATAAACTTTTTCTTTGATCCCGCCAAGTGATGATATCGTTGAATCATTTGCTTTTAAAATAACCAATAAACCTGTACCGGTATATTCAGGATACATATCAATCTGGTTATTGGTCAAAGCATCAAAGCAAATTTTTGTTCCACCTAATCCTGTTTTAGTTTCAACCTGCAATTCCGTATTTCCTTTTATTAACATCGAGTACATGGAAGTGAGGATATATTGCTCACCAAATATTTTTGAGCCAATCCTGATAATTCCTGCATTCCCGTTTTTTGATTCTTTGTACAAACTTTGTTCCATCAAAAAATCTTTAGCTACTTTTTCAGGGCTTTGCTTTAAATAATCAACCCGGTAATTCAGTTCAGTCATTATAGAATCAGTTATATGCCCGGATAATTGATTGATAACATTCTCAAGCCCCGGATATTTTTTAAGTACCTCTTCGCGAATAACCGGCGCGGCATAGTAAGGTGGAAATATGCGTTTATCATCATTCAAAACTATGAGGTCAAATGCTTTGAGCCTTCCATCTGTGCTATATCCACTTATTACATCTAATTGCTTTTCATATTCAGCTTTATACATTATCGCGTCACTTATAACGACCGTTCTTATATTTAATTTATAAATGTCTTTAAGACCAAGATAGCCATCTTTTCGCCCCATAAATTCCGGTGTAAAACCTGCAAGCATTTTACTTCCATAAAGATCTGGAAGAAGGTAGAATGATGAAAGTACTATAACAGAGAGCGGCAATAACCAGATGCCCGTTCTTATTTTTTTTAGATTGATCTGCTGCACTTTTGATAAAATGAAGTCGAAGAAAATAGCGAGCAAAGCTGCCGGAATGGCACCGGCCAGTATCATGTTTGTATTGTTAAGCGCTATGCCCCCAAATATAAATTCACCAAGGCCTCCTGCGGCAATGTAAGCTGCAAGTGTTGCTACACCTACGTTTATAACAGTTGCCGTGCGAATCCCTGCAAGTATAACGGGCAGGGCTAAAGGTAATTCTACTTTTGTAAGTATTTGCCTTCCGCTCATGCCCATACCTTTTGCAGCCTCCCTTACTGCAGGGTCAACACCCGTAATACCGGTAAACGTATTTCTTACGATAGGCAACAAGGCATAAAGGAATAAGGCAACAATTGCAGGCCTGGGGCCAATGCCCAGCAATGGTATCATGAACCCAAGGAGCGCAATACTCGGAATTGTTTGCAATACTCCTGTGAAGCCTAAAACAGGAGCAGCAAATTTTTTTCTTTTGGCGATAAAGATCCCCAACGGTAACCCAATCGCCACAGCTATTAGTAATGAAATAAATGTAAGCCCTATGTGAGCAAGCACCTGGTCCAGGATTTTGCCGGACTGCTGGCGCATGAAATCGATTAAAGACTGTCCGGATTCGTTCATCTGTTTTCCTTTAATGCGCCCAGCGCAGTGAACAATGAATTATATCCTGCACGTCTTACTTCGCCGGTGGAAGAATTTTTTACGGCAATATCCATGTTTTTGTAGCTTGATAAGATATCCAAAGCTTCCCACATAGTTTTACCTTCATTCACTTCAGGTAAATTATTCTCACCATTATTGTTCATTGAAAGATGTGGCCAAATATCTTTTAACAATACAGCATGTAATTCAAGTTGCATTTGTTGTGCTTCAAAAAAACCTGATACAAATTCATTAGCCGGCTTAAACAACAGATCAGTGGGAGTCCCTGACTGGACAATTCTCCCTTTGTCCATTAATAAAATTTTATCTCCCATATCAAACGCTTCCCTTATGTCATGTGTTACCAATACAATAGTCTTTTTCTTAAGGACTTCGAGTTGAGAAAATTCTTTAGTGATGTTGCCGCGGGTTACGGCATCAAGAGCCCCGAAAGGCTCGTCCATCAATAATACAGGAGGATCCGCAGCAAGTGCCCTGGCCAATCCTACTCTTTGCTGCTGGCCACCGCTAAGTTGAGTTGGGTAAAGCGATAAATATTCCTGTGGAAGGCTAAGTTGCTCTAATAACTCTGAAACCCTCTTTGCAATTTTATTTTTGGGCCATTGCAAAAGATTGGGAACAACAGCAATATTTTCCGCAATAGTATAGTGAGGAAACAGGCCGTTATGTTGCAACACATACCCGATATTTCTACGCAAATCTTCCGGCGAAACTTCCTTAATGTTTTTTCCTGCAACATATATTGAACCTGATGAAATCTCTATAAGCCTGTTGATCATCCTTAGGGTAGTTGTTTTGCCACAGCCACTGGTGCCAAGCAATACAACGTTTTCAGCTTCACTTATCTCAAAAGAAATTTTATCAACAGCTTTTGTTTTGCCAAAATATTTTTCTACCCTTTCAACCTTTATCATCATTAATTCTTTAGTAGACCAGATGCATTAATAAACTCTGCAAGAACATCCCTTGAAATTCTTTCGCAAATAATTAAAATTATGCAATCAAGGCGAAGCTGTAACTGTAAAACGTGAAGCCTCTGCTGAAAGAAATCATTTTGTATATTTTTATTATTCGCCCATGCTTTCGGCATCAAATGTCTTGCTGCTGTTAGCTATTCTTTTATTAATTTCGACAATTTCATCCGGGGAAAAATATCTCCATTTCCCTTGCCTCAGATTGCCAAGTGTAATGTTCATGATCCGAATTCTTTTTAATGAAGTTACTTTGTAATCAAATACTGCGCACATTCTGCGAATCTGCCTGTTAAGGCCTTGCGTAAGAACGATAGTAAACTTTCTATCTGCCTCCTGTTTTACGAAACATTTATTGGTAGTGGTTTCAAGAATTCTTACCCCATTTCTCATTTTATTTATAAAATTTTTTGTAATGGATTTATCTGTAGTTACAACATATTCCTTTTCGTGTCCATTACCGGCACGGAGAATTTTATTTACAATATCTCCATCATTGGTAAGAAAAATTAAACCTTCGGAAAGCTTATCCAGCCTGCCAATCGGGAAGATGCGGGTTTTATAATTGATGAAATCAATAATGTTGGTTTTGTCTTTAAGATCAGTAGTGCAGGTGACTCCTTTCGGCTTATTCAACATTATATAAACGGGGGATATTTTCTTTTTCAATGGCTCGCCGTCAAGAAGAATTTTGTCATCTTCATCTACCCTGTTTCCCTTTTTTGCCTCTTTGCCATTTATACTTACTCTTCCTTCCCCGATATATTTATCAGCTTCTCTGCGGCTGCAGAAACCTGTATCACTTATGTATTTATTGAGGCTTGTGTCCATTGTAAAAACAAAGAAAAGTTATTTGAAATGAATAATTGCGATCTTATACTGATTCAAATGAATGTACCCCTATAAGATAAGCTACTTAATTTCTGATATTCGCATACTATGCTGTTTCTGAAATCTTTACGGTGGATTTGCCTGGTACATCTGTAATTTATGGCAGATTTATTGTTATACACCAATAGCAATATTTAATAACAAACCAATTAAACTAAGTTAACATGAGCGTAGACAATAAACATCTTGCAACTATCTTATTAGGAGCTGCAGCAGCCTTTGGTGCTTACAAATACACTAAAATGACTGAGGAAGAAAAGCAAAAAATGGCTGATTCGTTTAAGGATAAATTTCATAAACTAAAAGGTGAAGCGGAAAATGCCGGTGATACCGCAAAGAATTATTTTAGCGATTTAAAAAATAAGGCCACCGAAATGTTTAAAGAGCACTTTCCCGGGGCTGAACAACATTTTGAAGATTTCTTCAAAGGGAGTTCTAAAGAAGGTGCTACAACAAGCCCAACAACTGAAGTTAATCCCGGTGCCTGATCTTAATGCAGCTATGATTAGTTTGTGATTCACTTGAGAGCTGCAGTTCTGAGTTTGCCCATATGTAAGCAAACTCAGGACAATATTTTTTGGCTATAGATGAAAATTCAATTTTAATGAGTCTACTTATAGGATAATAGTAATTTTTATCCCCTGTTTGCATAAACTGCTCCTGAATTGATACTTACCTAAATTTATTGATCCTTTAACCTAACTAGTGTAAGTTAAATGTGAAATGTACCACAAAGACACGAAGAGCACTAAGAAAAATCCTTTGTGGCTTGGTGTCTTGGGCGTATGCGACAAATTAGATTTAACATAACACTGTGTCTGGCGCTGACGTAAGTTATGTGTTGGAGACTGGTTGAAAGAATCATTTATTGTTAAGAATATGTAAATAAATATTTTATTACATGAATGGAAAAGGTTTGTCTTCTTAATATAGTAGGTTCATATTTCGAAAACTATTATAATGATCCGCTATTGCTTATGTATTTTTTTAAGTGTGGCATCTCTTTTCTTATTTGGTCAATCTCCCAAAAAACAATTGATAGCGCAACGGGCAACCTCAATTATTAAAATTGATGGCAGCCTCGATGAACCCAGCTGGAAAAATGCGGTTCCTGCAAAAGATTTTATTGAATATCGGCCCACTTTCGGCAAAGCAGAAAATGCTGAAACAAAAACTATAGTATATATGTTATATGATAACACTTCAGTATATATAGGAGGCTATTGCTATGAGCGTACAAAAGACAGCATATCAAAAGAACTGGTAGGCAGGGATGTGCTTGGAGTAAATGATTTTGTCGGGGTTATTTTTGATACCTATAATGACAAGATCAATGCAACAGGATTTTATGTAACACCTTACGGTGAACAGTTCGATGCAAAATATTCTAATTCAAGTAACGGCGGCGAGGACCCTTCATGGAATGCTGTTTGGAATAGCGCTGCCAAAGTTCACCCGGATGGATGGAGTTTTGAAATGCGCATTCCTTATTCTGCGCTTCGTTTTTCAAACCGCGATAACCAGACCTGGGGATTGAACATAACGCGGCGTCGCAATAAAACGGGCCAGCAATACTTTTGGAATTCTGTAGATCCAAATACAAATGGATTTATTAACCAGGAAGGATTGTGGACCGGAATTGAAAAAATCCAACCGCCACTTCGGTTATCATTTTCTCCTTACTTCTCAGCCTACCTTAATCATTATCCTAATAAAACTGCGGGAGTTAAAGACTGGACTACCTCTGTAAATGGCGGCATGGATTTGAAATATGGTATCAGTGAGGGATTTACTTTAGACATGACCCTAATCCCGGATTTCGGACAAGTGCAAAGTGATAATCATGTATTAAATCTTTCACCGTTTGAAGTGAAGTATAATGAGAACCGTTCTTTTTTTACTGAAGGCACAGAATTATTTAATAAAGGGGATCTTTTTTATTCCAGGAGGATCGGCAGTCAGCCAGTTCGTTATTATGATGTGCAGGATACTTCCGGCGCGGCAGACCATATTCATGCCGACGAGCATTTTCTAAAAAATCCGCAGGAATCCAAGTTGATCAATGCTACCAAAATATCGGGTAGAACAAAGAAAGGGCTTGGTATAGGTATTTTTAATGCTATCACCAAACCTATGTATGCGGAGGTTGAAGATAATAATGGTATAAAGAGAAGTATAAAAACAAACCCGCTAACCAATTATAGCATCCTTGTGCTTGACCAGACTTTAAAAAATAACTCCGCAGTTTCATTAATTAATACAAATGTTACCCGCAATAGCAGCTTTTATAATGCTAATGTAACAGCAGGCCTGTTTGATCTTAATAATAAAAAAAATACTTACAACCTAAACGGCAAACTTGCCGTTAGCCAATTGTATGGCCCATCACAAAAAACATCCGTTGGCCAGGCACATATATTAGGTTTTAATAAAACAGGCGGCAACTGGCGGTTTCAGTTAACGGAAGATGCAACTGATGCAAAATATGATATAAATGATATGGGCATCCTGTTTAATAACAATTATCTCGATCATTATTTCTGGACAAGTTACCGGTGGCAAAAGCCAACCTCCTGGTATAACAGGATACAGGTAAACTTCAATGCTTACTACAGCCGCCTGTACAGTAAAGTGCCCAACCAGAAAATCAATAGCAGGTTCCAGGTAGTTACTACTAACGTTAACGCTAACATGCAACTGAAAAATTTATGGTTTGTTGCAATGTTTGTTGGTTACGTTCCTAAGGGTAATGATTTTTATGAGCCCCGGATAACAGGTTATTCTTTCAGAACACCACAAAGAATACAATTTAATCCATCATTGGAAACTAACAGCGCCAAAAAATATTACGTAACCGTTGATAATTTTTTTGCAATACGAAGTTTATTTAACAGCCCCAATTACCAATTACACTTTTCTCAACGGTACAGGTTTAACGATAAATTTTCCATAACGCAGTCGATACTTTACAATCCAACCGTCAATGATGCTGGTTACTACAGCCAATACTTTGATAATAATACATTGAAGGATATTATTTTCTCACGCCGCGATCTTAAAACAATTGAGAACATTCTTTCATTCAAATATAATTTCAACCGCAGGTCAGGTATCAGTTTCAGGGCAAGGCATTACTGGAGCAAAGTAGAGCCAAAGCAATTATATGACCTACAGCCTGATGGGAATCTTTCTCCCACTATTCATAATAATATTTTGCTTACCAGTCAGAATATAAATTATTTCAATATTGATGCGGTATATACATTAGAATTTGCACCAGGCAGCTTTATAAACATTGCATGGAAACAGCAAAGTGTTCTCGGCGATGAAGATACCCGTTACACTTATTTTAAAAACTTTGACCGTACTGTTTCCTCCCCGCAGAACAATAATCTTTCAGTAAAAATTATTTATTATTTTGATTATCTTGATCTTAAGAAATTCAAAAAGAGACAATGAATTTCAATTAATTAGGGAATAAATAATCTTTGTAAAAAGTTTCCAGGGTGGTATGGGGCGTTACCACCTTTTTTATTTAGTTCCAATACATCAAATTTCTTTTTTTTATTGTTCGGTTGGGGATCTCATATATCTCTGAAAAATTATTCAACAAATGTTTTTTGTATTATCCAAGATGCTTATCTTTTTTCTTTCGCCATTATTTTGGATACTTATTTTTTTGATTGCAGGTGTTATTACAAAAAGGAAAAAACTTAAAAAAAATTGCATACGGATTTCGCTGATACTTTTTATCCTGTTTTCTAACCCTTACTTGCTTAATCAATTTGCCCGATTCTGGGATGTAAAGGAAACCACTCTACCTTTCGGTAAAAATTATAGTTGTGCCATTGTTCTTGGTGGATTCACTTCTGAAGATTATAATGGCAATGGATATTTTAATGGAACGTCGGACAGGTTTATACAAGCAATAAAACTAAAAGCAGAAGGTAAGGTTTCACACATTTTAATTTCCGGTGGAAGTTCAAGGCTGGTACCAACTGCCTTCCGGGAGAGTGATTGGGTAGCATCGCAGCTTAAAGATTTCAAAATCCCTGACAGCAATATCCTTGTAGAGGATCAGTCAAGAAATTCTTTTGAAAATGCTGTGTTCTCAAAAAATTTATTAGACAGTGCTCATCTAAATCCTCCTTATCTATTGGTCACCTCAGCATTTCATATGCGCCGCGCAGAATACATTTATAAAAAGATGGGCGTTGATCTAATACCTTTCCCATGCAATTATATTGCCGGCAAAGGAAAGACTGGTATAGGAGATTTTATACCCTCTTTATCCACTTTGGGAACCTGGTATTATTATATCAAAGAAGTTGTTGGATATAGTGTTTATTATTTTAAAAAGAGATAAGTCTTTTAAAATTCAGCTACAAGTTTATAGTTCAGATAATATTCAAACAAATAGATGGGATTATCTTAAAATAAAATTAGTTATCAAAATAATCCCCATTTGAAATTTATTTGCATCATAACATCTAACTCATTTTAGAATGAGTATGTGGCAAAATTTTTGCTAATAATATTGCGTTTACCCACATCTCTGAATCCAAAAACTGTCCAATGAAAAAACCAAATCCTTCTGCACGAGTGCTACTAGCATTCTTATTAATCATTTCAAATCTTTATTCTATTGCACAGCCAACGACCTGGCAGGCACGTGGAGTTGGCGGGGGCGGCAGTTTATTTTATCCAACAATCAATCCGGCGAACGATAATGAATTTTATATCGCCTGTGATATGAGTGAGCTTTTTCACAGCACTGATTTTGGAAATACATATTCACAGATTTCTTTTACAAAACTGCAAATAGGAAATATTTCTACTTATGAATTTACTAACAGCAACAGTAATGCCTATTGTATTGCAAATGATGGCAATATTAATTATGCAGTAAGAACTCTTGACGGTGGAAATACATGGAACGCATTACCCGGTAATCCACTAAACGGTGAAGATGTGTATGCATTAAAAGCAGATTATGCAAATCCAAATCGTATTGTAATGGGGTATTATGGATCGCTGTACATATCCAATGATTATGGCGTTAGTTTCTCGTTAGTATGGACAGCAGCTAACAGTGGCGCTGGTATTACAGTTGCAGGTATTTTTTTCGATGGCAATAATATTTATATTGGAACAAATGAAGGCATTTTATATTCTTCTAATGGAGGCACGTCATTTTCCAAACTCAGCACAACAGGCATGCCTTCAACAGAAACTATTTTTTCATTTGCAGGGGCAAAAGTTGGATCCGTAACACGTTTCTTTTGCATCACAGCTAACACCACGGATGTTTATAATGGAATTTTCCCCTGGGACTATTATGGTTTTGCAAAAGGAGTTTATACTTTGGATGCAGGTACCAATGTTTGGGTTTCAAAAATGAATGGAATTAATATAGCAAATGATTTTATGATGTATGTAGGAATGGCCCGCAACGATATTAATACTGTTTACCTTGGCGGCAGCGATGCAACTACAGGAGGTAACTCTGTTATTAAAACTATCAATGCCGGCAGTAACTGGAATAAAGTTTTTTTAACTGCCAACAATCAAAATATACGCACCGGGTGGTCGGGGCAAGGAGGCGACCGGGGCTGGGGCTTTGGTGAAACATGCTTTGGTATTACCGTTGCGCCCAATAATGCCAATAAGGTTCTGTTTGGAGATTTCGGTTTCGTACATAAGACAAGTGATGGCGGCGCTAACTGGGAACAGGCTTATCTAAATACAAATGATGAACATCCTGCAGGTGCTGCTACCCCGCAAAAAAAATATTACAATAGTATAGGGCTTGAAAATACTTCTGCATGGCAGGTGCACTGGCAGGATGCCAATAATATGTTTGCCGGTTTTTCGGATATCAATGGTATTAGGAGCAAAGACGCTGGCGTAACATGGAGCTTTGATTATACTGGAAATACTGTAAATAGCATGTATCGTATTGCAAAACACATAACTAATAATACGATGTTTGCGGCGAATTCAGGTATTCATGATATGTACCAGAGTACCCGTTTGCAGGATAATATCCTGGATGCAAATGATGCCGGCGGAAGAATTATTTACTCTACTGACAATGGAGCTGTATGGCAGGTACTTCACCAGTTTAATCACCCTGTTTTTTGGCTGGCTACGGATCCAACTAATGCAAATCGTCTATACGCCAGCGTTATTAACTATGGTGGAGGAACCGGACAAGGTGGAATATGGGTTACTAATGATTTAAATAATCTTGGAAGTTCAACATGGAATAAACTTTCTAATCCTCCACGCACGGAAGGACACCCTGCAAGCATTGTCGTTTTGAATGATGGAAAAATGGTTTGCACTTTTTCCGGAAGAAGAAATTCCGGTGGCACTTTCACTGCAAGCTCAGGAGTATTTATTTATGACCCGGCAGTAAATTCCTGGGCGGATGTGTCGCATGTGGATATGCAATATTGGACAAAAGATATAATAATTGATCCATCCGATCCTGCACAAAACACCTGGTACGCCTGTGTATTCAGCGGATGGGGTGGCGCTCCGAATGGGAAAGGCGGTTTATTTAAAACTACTAATCGGGGTACATTATGGACAAAACTTACAGGCACACAATTCGACCGGGTGACTTCTATCACTTTTAATCCATCCATAACCAGGCAGGCATATCTTACTACAGAAACGCAGGGATTATGGCTCAGCAATAATATGAACGTTGCCACTCCTTCATGGTCGTTGGTAACCAGCTATCCTTTCAGGCAGCCGGAAAGAGTCTTTTTTAATCCATATAATATTGATGAAGTATGGGTCTCCAGTTTTGGAAACGGGCTAAAGATGGGAATACAGTTTGGAACGCTGCCGGTGAAATTAATTTCTTTTTCAGCAACTCTCAAAAACGGAACTGCAGAATTGAAGTGGAGCACAGACAATGAAGACAAAAGTGACCAATTTGAAATTGAAAGAAGCACTAACGGGATAAATTTTATAAAAGCCGGCCAGGAAGCAGCAAAAGGAAATTCGTTTAACCAATACAGTTATAGCGATAATTTTTCTGCTCCTTTAGTATATTACCGTATCAAAATTAATAGTACAGGCGGCAATCTTTACAGTAATATTATTGCGTTGAAGGAGCATACTAATTTTTTGAATGATGTACAGCTTTTGGAAAACCCTGTAACAGGTACAATACCTTTACAGGCCATCGTACAAAACAGCGGAACACTTGATCTAATACTCACTGACGTTACCGGAAAAAGATATTTACATACGCAAATAGTTGTAAACGCAGGAATAACTCAAGTGAATGTTCCTATGCCATCAACCTGTTCAAAAGGAATTTACATTTTGAAAGTAGAAGGAATGGGATTAAAGAAAAATTTGAGGGTAATGATGGCAAAATGAAGAATTGCAAAGGAGTTAAATGCCACCATCGTGTTTGTCCTTGAAGATAATTTAAGCTCACCAAAAACCGGCGAAATTATTTTTTAAAGCCTTGGTGCAACCGGTTTATAAGGCTTTTCAAAAGTATTTGCTCCACGAACTCTAAGTTTACGCCGATAAACTTTATCAACAGCAGTAACATAAATCGTATCAAAATTTTTACCTCCAAAACAAATATTGGAGGCCTGCCCGGAAGGTATAGGTATAATTACATTCACGCGTCCTGTTTGATCAAGTACTTGTATACCTAACCGTGAGGTAACGTATACTCTTCCGGCCGTATCACACCTTAATCCATCCGGCCATGCATTATCTTCATTGTCGGGCACATGCAACCAGCCATAATGTTGCTTAAAAGAAAGCGTGCCATCTGGTTGAATTTGATAAACCCAAACCCAGTGAGTTGCGGATTCTGTTACATATAATTGGGTTTGATCAGGTGAAAGCGTGATACCGTTGGCAAATTTTATCCCTTCATCTACAATCAACTTTTCACCACCGGGGCGTACAAGATATATCTTGGATGGCTTTTGCGTTCCATCGGGAGAAGTGATGTAAATATTTCCATTGTTGGCTACCACAAGATCGTTGCCCGAGATGCTATCCGCTACAACAGTTTCTTTCTCCGATGCATCATAAGAAAGTATTTGTTTTGTAGCACCGGCGGCAACGTATCGTTTACCATCAGATCCAAATGAAGTTCCACTTGCTTTTTTTGCATCAAGCTTTAAAACCGAAAGCTTTCCATCGATATCTATTTTGTAAGTTTTAGAAGTTGGAATATCCTGGTAGAAAACTTCTCCTGCTGCATTCGTTGCGGTGCCTTCTGTAAATTTATATCCATCAGCAACCAATTGCCAGTCTTCCCCTGGAATCAATATGTCACTCAATACCTGGTTTTTAGAATTACCCGCCTTAATTGGTTGAGGCCAGCCTTTCCACAGCCACCTCATGGCCCGCGGAAATATTGAAGTGCCTTGCTTTCCATTATGTTGCCCTTCTCCCCACACATGCTCAACTTCATATCCTGAAAAAGTAAATGCCCGTTCCATCGTTTCATTAGCTTTCCACCAGTCACCCGCATAAATGTTAAGATCGTTTGAACCATCCTGTAAAAATATTCTCAATGGTTTAGGCTCGTATTTTCGGATAAGCGTAGGATAACGCTCCGCTCCCCGCAAACCGATATATGTGCCGATAGCAGAAAAAACCCTGGAAAATTCACCCGGCCGTTCCCATGCCGCAGTAAAAGCACACACAGCACCACTGCTGGAGCCACCGATAGCACGGTCATTTCCATTCCCCGAAATATGAATTGGCCTGCCATCGCTGGTTTTTTGCTTTTCTACTGTTGGTAAAATCTCCTTTAAAATAAAACGTGCATATGCATCACCGAGGCCATCGTATTCAAAACTGCGGTTATAACGGTCAAGGGCAGCCGAAAGGTTAGCAGATTTAACTACGCCGGGCATTACAAAAACTCCAATAGTCACCGGCATTTCTTTGGAATAAATAAGGTTATCAAAAACTGTTGGAGCATTCCATTGAATACCATCCTGGTTTACGTACACACATGCCGGGTTTTCAGGCCGGTATTGCGTCGGAACATAAATCCAGTATTCACGCCACGTGCCAGGGAAAATTTTGGAGCTATCGAATATAAATTTTAATACTTCTCCTTTGGGTACACCCTTGTGTTCAACAGACGCAGAATCTAAAGAATAGTTTTCCGGTGCTTGCGCAAAAATTAATAATTGAGATATAAGCAAAGAGATTATCAGTATAATTTTCATGTGAAGTTTTGGTATTTAAAATTTACTCAATTTAATACTTCCAGGCTCATTTTATAACCTCGTTTATTAAATTGTTTATTTCTCTATCGACCAATATTCCCTTTTTCGTTTCATTAATTTAAAGGAATTGCTCTTATTCGTAAAACATTTTGAACTGCTTCTACTGTTTTAATTCGTTTTTCAAATTTTTAAAAGCAACAGCGCGGCGTTTATTTCATTCCAGCTTAATGGCATTTAAAAAATTTGTTATCTCAAAAAATAAGGATTATAAGGTAATAGCGCCTTTATTCAATTTTTCATCAGGCGTTTATCTTATTTAAATAATCACTAAATTTATGTTACTAATACCCAAGGGTGTTTATTTCATCCCCTTAACAAGGCAAGATTGAATTGAAAATTGATTTCTGTGGCAAGGCATATAAAAAATCCCGAATCCTGTTAAAACCATGTTAAGCAAACTCTCGTAACTCTTATATCTCTTTCTCCTTAAAACTTACTTTCCACTTCCTGTGCAAAACTCTTAATACCCTTAACTCCTGTAGATAATGGATTGCTTGTCCAGATTCTCAGCCCGTTTATTTTTAACTTCTCAAGTCACTCAAGAAAATGATAATCCCATTTTCCGTGAGCAATCTTTTACACATGATTTCTTAACACTAAAATTAAAAAAATGAAAAAAAGCTTTACACTTAGTAAGCTGAAAGTAGCTGTGGCTGCCGTCGCAGTTACCGTCTTTTCAGCTGTACTAATGTCTTCCAGTCACCGCGAAGCGCCTATGATCTCAAATGATCCGCTGGCAGACAACACGGATTTGTATGCTTTCAAAAGCCCTACAGACCCCAACAAAATTGTAATTATCGCCAACTACATTCCAGGACAGTTACCAAACGGCGGCCCAAATTATTATTCATTTGGAGAGAATGTTCGCTACGAAGTCCACATTGACAATAATGTAAGCACACCCGGCGACGATATTGTTTACCGGTTTACATTTCACAAAGAAAACCAGGACCCTACAACCTTTTTCAACATCAGGCTCGGTAAGGAAAATCTAAAAACCACTTATACTTTAGAAAGAAGCACTAATGGTGGCCAATCATTCTCTGTTATCCTTAATAAAGGAATTGTTCCTCCGTACAATATTGGGCCTAGATCAATTTCTTCTCCGGTAGGCTTAAATGCTGAAAGTTACAACTCTCTTATGCGCAGAGCAATTGCAAAAACAAATACAGGCGAAAGAGTTTTTGCAGGAACTGCTGATGACCCGTTCTTTGTTGACCTGGGGGGTATCTTTGATGTCGGCGATGCTCCACGCACAGATGGTACACATGCTGAAGACGGATTGAAATGTAAAAACGTTTCTACGATGGCCCTGGAAATTGATATTAGAACATTGCAAAAAAATCATAAATCACTTGAAAGCGCAAAGAACATACTTGATGGTGATTACGTGATCGGAGTTTGGGCATCAGCAAGCAGGCAAAAAATAAGAACATTAAATGGCGATGGCACCGAATCAAATATGGGCCCATGGGTTCAGGTTTCCAGGCTTGGTATGCCCTTAACTAATGAGGTTATTGTGCCTATCGGATACAAAGATTATTGGAATAGCCTGACACCTTACCAGGATCTTTCCAAGCTTAGCATTTTTGGAAATTACTTTTACAATCCTGAATTAGCATTGTATATGGACGATTCCCAGTTTGGCGGAGCAGTACCGGCGCTAAAACCATTAAGAATACAAAGAAATTCTTTGAAAGCATTTGATTTTGGAAATACGCATGATGGATTATTTTCGCTTAAAGGCACCTCTGCCGTTACAGGCACCGCTTTAGATGACGCCATCGCCGGAACCCTCTTATTACCGGGTAAGGGCTCTCCACGCTCAGTTGATTTATATCCTATTTTTAATACAGGTGTTCCTAATTTGAGCCCATACCAGTTAGCTATAGGTAAAGGTGGAAATCCATTGGCGAAAGGCAAGCCATTCATCAATAATTTTTTACCAAATGGGGGTGATATGCTCCGCCTCAATATGGCAGTGCCAGTTACTGCCCGTACCTCTGAGGATTTTAGTTCAGAAGGCCTGATACAGGCTGCTGCTCTAGGATTAACTGACCCAAGATATAATACCAATACAAATCTTCAGTTTATCCCAAATATGGATGGATTTCCTAACGGAAGAAGGCTGGAAGATGATGCTACCCGGATAGAATTGCAGGCAGTGAGTGGCGTTGTATTAGCCGTTCTTGGTTTATGGTACGATGATTTTGTACCTGGCGGAAGCCCCGTAACTCCCGACCTTTTAAGTGTTTTAACTTATAACACTGGTGTAAACGCAAATGACACTTCATTTAAAGCAACTTTCCCATTTGTGCAAACTCCATGGTCAGGAAAACATAATTGCGACTGCACACCGCCACCATCCGCACCCAAAGAGCAAATGAAGAGTAATGCCCCTGAAACTTCCAAACAACTCGGCCTTGCTTCTCCGGGTATTGAAATCGCAACCTCGCCTAACCCAATGCGCAGCAACAGTAATGAATTGCGGTATCATGTTGCAACTCCGTCAGTCGTTAAGATCATGCTTTATGATGTTTCAGGTAAGCCATTGAAGGTTTTGGTAAACAAAAAAGTTGAAGCGGGAACTTATACCACTCAATGGAATGCGAATGGCATGGCCAAAGGTTCTTATTTTATTTCAGGAAATAAAGACGGTGGCCCAAAGCAAACATTAACTATAATTAAGGAATAATAAAATACATTAATAATAAGCCCGTAATAAAAATTACGGGCTTATTTTTCTAAAACCTTACTCCCCTTTCAACATTTACGTTATGAAAAAGAAATTTATTTACGTTTTACTTATCGTATTTTTTTTCTCTATATCTGCGTTTGTCGTGATCCGTTATAGCATCAACCAAACAAAGTTAAAAAATGCAACTTACCCCCTTATTGAAAGAAAAGAAACCAAAGCAATCGCTTCTGAATGGCAGGGAACAAAAGAAACCGCACAAAAACTTATTAACACGTTACAATACAATCCGAAAAATGTAAAAGCTGCGATAGCTTTATCCAGCTTGTATATCCAGGAAGGCAGAATTACCGGCAATTATGTGTATTATGACGCAGCAGCCATGAAATATATTAATAGTGTTCTTGAAGATCAACCTGATAATTTTGAGGCATTGACCTTACAAGCCTTGCTTTATATGTCTCAGCACCATTTCGCTGATGGCCTTACAATAGCAGAAAAAGCTCAAAAAATTAATCCTTACAACGCACTGATATATGGCATGCTGGTAGATGGAAATGTGGAGATGGGAAACTATAAAGCAGCAATAGAGAACTCTGATAAGATGATTTCCATTCGCCCTGATATTCGTTCTTATGCACGCATTTCATATCTACGCGAAATTCATGGAGATTACCCCGGGGCAATAGAAGCTATGAAACTGGCAGTAGATGCCGGGGGCACAGGTGACGAACCTACCGAATGGACCCGCATACAACTGGCCCGCCTGTACGAAAACACAGGAGATTTAAAAAGCGCCGAAATGCATTATTTGATCGCACTCCAGGAACGCCCTGGATATCCTTATGCAACTGCCGGCCTTGGCCATATTGCAATGGTGAACAAAGATTTTACAAAAGCAATTTCATATTATGAGCAGGCTTCTGCAGCAGTAAATGACTATGCAGTTGAGGAGCAATTATCACAGCTATATAAGTTAAACGGTGACACAAAAAAAGCAGACAATCTTTTACAAAATATTATAGATGGAATGAATAAGGATGGCAAAAAGGGAGACCAGGATGAGAGCATTGGCCATTATGCTGACAGGGAACTCGCTTACGCATACCTTTTGCAAAAGGATAATCAAAATGCATTAAAACATGCATTGGTAGAATATAACCGAAGGCCTGAAAACATTGACGTAAACGAAACAGTAGCATGGGTATATTATAAAACCGGTGATTTTAAAAAAGCAACTAATTACATTGATACCGCTTTAAAAACTAATTGTAAAAATCCTACCTTGCTATGCCAGGCCGGTCTTATATATGCAAAAGGAGGAAATAAAGTAAAAGCAAAAGGTGTCCTAAATGAAGCGTTAAAAAATAATCCGGCAATTGACCTTGAATTAAAAGCAGAAAGCGAAAATGTGCTGAAAGGCTTATAACAAAAATGGAACTGCAACACAAAAATAATTCAAAAATTATTTTAGGGCTTATTTGCCTGGCGCTTCCTCTTTCAACATTTGCACATACTATTAATTACCAGCTTGAAAAAGCGCCTGCAGGTGATGTTGTATGGTATTATTTAAAATTAGGTATCAGCCATATTGTTCCTTATGGCCTGGATCATATCTTATTTGTTGTAAGCCTTTGCCTTCTGAATACAAAATTCAAAACAATATTGTGGCAGGCCACGGCATTCACTGTTGCACACACCATTACACTTGCTCTAAGCATGAAAGGAATTATAAAGCTTCCCTCTGATATTGTTGAGCCCGTAATTGCACTATCTATTGCATTTGTTGCGATTGAAAATATTTTGCTTAGTGAATTAAAAGCATGGCGCATAGCAATCGTATTTATGTTTGGCCTTGTGCACGGAATGGGTTTCGCAAGCGCCCTTAATGAAATTGGCTTGCCAAGAAATAAATTTTTTACATCAATTTTTTCGTTCAACGTAGGAGTTGAGCTTGGGCAGATAAGCGTAATAAGTCTTGTGTATCTTCTTTTAATTATACCCTTCGGAAAAAAGGGCTGGTATAAGCCCGCAATCGTATATCCATTATCCGCAATGATTGCATTAATCGCGTTATTCTGGACATGCCAGAGGATATTTAAATTCTAAAAATTTAAAGACTATAAATTTCTGAACAGATATTATAAACCTTCAACAGTTAATCGTTTCTTCCTGTTTAAAAATCCAAATTAATCCGCTTTCTTAAGATGTTGTGTCTGCATTGGTTAGCTTCAGATACTTAAATTAGTTTGCTGATTTACATTATAATATAACCATATAGGGATGTACTTCGCAACAAGAGTATCGCTTTTAATTTTTTAAACGTCTACCTACCTTGACCCGTTTACCAAAAAAGAAGATCATTTACTTCCAAAACAAACTTTTATTTTTAAACAGACATCTTATAAATCCTTTCGCTTAAATTTCTTTAATGAAATCATTAATGGAAAAATGATCCACAGTATTAAACCTAAAATTGAAAGAATAATCCCAGTATTGTTGCCAAAAAATTCCCGGAAGACTGCCCCTGTGTAACCCATCAGGGCGGAGATATCCATTTGTAAAAGTATTTGAATACGACTAAGGTCTATGGGATTCAGGAAACTTAACACCACCATTATTTTTTCCAAAGGATAATCCTGGAACTGGAATAAAAAGAATAATACCAATGCATCAAAGATCAATGAAAAATAGAGCCACAATAATATAGAAACACCAATACCTTTTGCTTTATCACGTGTGAGGCCTGCAGCTAACATGGCTATACTTACAAATACAACCGTTAAAAATAATCCCATCAAAATCATCATTAATCCCGTAGCATCTGCATGATAAATTAAAATAGGAATACCTGCACCA
The DNA here is from genome assembly GCA_036007765.1 of Chitinophagaceae bacterium. Taxonomy (GTDB): domain Bacteria; phylum Bacteroidota; class Bacteroidia; order Chitinophagales; family Chitinophagaceae; genus Ginsengibacter. Next base: position 25,572 of record DASYOM010000181.1, read on the forward strand.
ATAAAAAAAGCTAAGGATAAAGAAGTGGATAATCCTGTAAAAATACTTAACCAGATTGTTTTTCTTTTTAGCGGCTGGCTTACTAATAGCTCAATAAATTCTGAACTCCTGTAAATATAAATAGTAGAAAAAATAATACAAATCAATGGAACGATGATGAGAATTATATTCAATAAACTGAGTAATCCCTTTGCAGAATTATTTTCGAGATTAAAAACACTCAGCGATATTACCAATAATAAAACGGTATAGACCAGCACAATTTTATTCTGAACAATATCTGTGATCACATATTTTAATAACTTTTTCATGCTTCTTGTGCGCTCAATATTTTTGCAATAGCATTAGATAATTTTTGTTCGCCTGTTTCTTCTTTGAGTGCTGCAAGTTTTTTATGAAACAATAATTTTCCTTCCTGCATGTAAAATACTTCAGTTATCAAATCATCCAATTCGCTTAATACGTGCGAAGTAATCAGGATTAATTTCCCATTTTGTTTTTCCTTAAGTATTTTTTGTTTCAATAATTCTGAAGAAAGCGGATCAAGCCCGGCTGTTGGCTCATCAAGAATTAAAACACTGGGATTAAACAGGAAAGCAAGGCTGGCGCTTACTTTCTGTGTAGTGCCTCCCGATAAAGTCCGCATTCTTTTATTCATTATATCTTTTAAGCCAAAACCTTTTACCAGATCTTCATCATATTGTTGGTTACATCGTGTCCTGATATCTTTCATCATATCTATCATATTCGCAATGGTCATATTTTCAGGGTAACGGCCTATCTGCGGCATATAACCAATTTGGCTGCGGTACTTCCATTTATTAGTAATGACCTCTTTATTAAAATGAATAGAGCCGCTATCAGGCACTACCATTCCGAGCAATGATTTTATTAAGGTTGTTTTGCCACTTGCATTTGGTCCAAGTAATGCAATACATTCTCCTTTTGAAAATGTAACTGATACGTCCTCGAGCGCTTTTAGTTTTCCAAATTTCTTGTTTATATTTTTTGCAACAATCATATTGGCAATCGTGTCATAAAAGGTTTTTCATCTTTTAAACTTTCCGGAGTAATACCGGGTAATATTTTTTCACTTTTATCAAGCAGGGAAACAATCAGGCTTCTGAAAAGCATAAGGGCAGCGGGGTTGCTGTCAATGATCATTGAATACATGCTTACAGGATGATAAGGCACATCTCCAATTTTATCTTTGTTAAGATCGTAGCCTTCATATTTGTCCCAGTAATTTCCATTGAAAGTATTTAGCACAAGTGAGCCGTTGGTGCCAATATCAAAAGTGTTTCCGGTAAAATTATTATTAGTAAAATCATTGTTATCGCAACTCGCCTGGATCTTTACTGCCCATCCGTTATCAGCAAAAATATTTTTATAAAAATTAATTCTGCTGCATCCTTCCATGTGAATGCCAACTGTATTTTTAGTAAAATGATTTCCTGAAATATCACTGTCGGTTATATCTTTTAATAAAATTCCATAAGCAGCATCACCCCAGTTGTTCAGAAAAAAATTATTATACATCTGAATGTGATTGGTGTACATCACTGCTACGCCCGATTCATTTTCTTCAAAAATATTTCCAATGTAAGTGTCATGATGAGAGAACATAAAGTGTATGCCGTAACGCACATTTTTTGTACTGATGTTTTTCCAGATTAAAGAATTGGTAACGAACTCAAAATAAAGCCCATCGCGGTGCCCCGTAATTTTATTTCCTATAATTAATAGACTGTCAGAGCGCCAGCAATTAATACCGTTACCGCTTTGCACCTCTTCTTTTCCATAAGCCGTTAATGAATTATTTTTTATAACGCAGCTTCTGCTGTTCTGTACATAAATACCAAAATTGCTGTCATCTACAATATTATTAATCGCCGAAACATGATAACTGTCGTAAATCATTATGGCGCCAATATCCTTTATGTC
>DASYOM010000182.1:0-14280 GCA_036007765.1 Chitinophagaceae bacterium
CCTTGTTGTCAAATATCTCCTGCCTCATGCTATATTGAGCTATTGCTTGTCTGCTTATGCCTATATATTTGTAAAGTTGGGCCATTGAAAATTCTATTTTTTCTTTGTTGGATTTGAACCAACTGAGAGTGGAAAATTGCAGTTTTTTTTTAAATCAATGTTTAGCTCTGTCTTGGCGAGCTCTATCATCTTTTCTAAATATTCAATAGCAATTTGTTTCTGACCGATAATTTGCTCCAGCTGCTTTACTTTGTTTGTTAGTTCCTTTAACTTAATTTGATCACTGTCTTTCATCTCTACAATTCTACAGCCTTTTTCATTAAAGTTTGAAAACTTATAAACCCAATTATAAATGCTGGCATTGCCAACTCCGTATAGTTTCTCTAACTGAAGGATACTGAAATCTCCTCTTTCAAAACTGGACACAAGCCTCTTCTTAAAATCATCACTATATCTACGATGCTTACGAATTTGCTTTAAGTTTGCTTTCATATAAATTGACTTTTGTTGTCAACCTATATCAGGGATTTGCAAATTTATCGCACATCGCACATCGCACATCGTACACCTTAAATCGTACATTGATTTCTAACACCATACCTGTTATTTTAAGACGAAACATTATCTTTGGCAGGTAACCAATTTTTGAAAAAATAAATAAAATAAAATGAAAGTAACCGTAGTAGGCGCAGGTGCAGTAGGAGCTACCTGTGCCGACAATATCGCCAGGAAAGAATTATGTGAAGAACTGGTATTGTTAGATATAAAGGAGGGAGTCTCTGAAGGCAAGGCCATGGATTTTTTACAAAGCGCCGCATTGCTTGGCAGTGATACTAAGATCATTGGCTCTACAAATGATTATAAAAAAACTGCAGGCAGCAAGGTTGCAGTTATCACTTCAGGGATCCCCCGTAAGCCAGGCATGACACGAGAAGAACTTATCGGGATAAACGCAGGAATTGTAAAAGAGGTTACCAAAAATGTACTGGAGCATTCACCTGATGCCATCATTATAGTTATCAGCAATCCAATGGATACCATGACCTACCTCGCATTAAAATCGAGCGGGCTTTCTAAAAACAGGATTATTGGAATGGGCGGTGCGCTTGACAGTAGCAGGTTTAAATATTATTTATCAACTGCTATAGGTTGCTCATCGCAGGACCTCCAGGCAGTTGTAATTGGCGGTCATGGCGACACTACTATGATACCCTTAACGAGATTGGCAACTTACAATGGAATACCGGTTTCAAGCGTACTTGATGAAGCGACTTTAAAGAAAGTTGCAGCAGATACGATGGTAGGTGGCGCGACATTGACTGGATTGTTAGGCACCAGTGCGTGGTATGCTCCCGGGGCCGCAGGCGCCGCAATGGTTGAATCAATTGTTCGTGATGAAAAGAAATTAATACCCTGCTCCGTAATGGTGGATGGCGAATATGGCCAAAAGGATATCTGTATTGGAGTACCTGTTGTGTTAGGAAAAGATGGCTGGGAAAAAATTATTGACTTTAATTTGAATGAGGAAGAAATGGCTGCATTTTCTAAAAGTGCAGATGCCGTAAGAAATATGAATGGAGCATTGGAACTATAAACAAACTCAAAGAGGTAAAATAAATTTTACCTGTTTTCACAAACTGTCGAGTGCTTTGCGCCGATTACCTGGAATTTTTTTAAAGTGTGTTGGAGAAAGTCCGGTTGTTTTTTTAAATTGCGAAGAAAGATGCGCAACACTACTATAACCCAATTGGTAAGCAATGTCAGTCAAATTCAATTCATCATATACGATTAATTCTTTGACTTTTTCTATTTTTTGATTGATCATATATTTTTCAATAGTTATACCTTCTGTTTCTGAAAATAATTTGCTTAAATAGGAATAATCCTTATGCACTTTAGAAGCAAGTAAATTTGAAAATTTATATTTTTTATCACCAATACCATAATGGACATATTTAATAATAACGGTTTTGATCTTTTCTATGATTCTAGTTATTTCATTTCCCAAAATTTCAAAACCCAATCCATTAAGACGGATCTCTAAATTTTTCATTTGATCTACCGAAGGAGTTTTCAATAAAATTACTTCCCCTAATTGTAATCCCGTAAAAGGTAATTTCAAATCATCCAACAATTTCGTGATCGCAGCAATACAACGATCACAAACCATATTTTTTATATAAAGCTGCATTTATTATTTTGAGGGGCTGTCAAATTTTACTCCTATTTTTTAAAACATATTCTTTTCGCTCATAGGTAAAACCACTCACCGTCTCATAAAGCATAAACCAGTGATTGAAACTTGTACAATAAATGAAGGGTTTCATCAAGTTGTTTACAGCAAAGAAAAAGAATTATCAAGAACAAATATATTCGAAACTGCATAATTAAAAGTTTGGCTGGAAGATGCTACGCGATTTTAGAACAATGCCTAAATCCATTCAATTCCTTTTATAATAAAATGTATTTGTCAAGAAACTATTTTATGATGAGAGAATAAAAAATATTTCGGTTATTTATAAGGTGGCGGAAAAGCTTAGTCATGAAACTTGCACCAATTATTGTTTATAAGAAAATAATAGATTAAATTCATTAAGACAAAATTACCGCCGCTTGTTCATATCACTTCAATAATCTTATTAAGACTTCATCCTTTGTTAGTAATAATTCTATTCTTTCTGTAAATAACACAGGTAATATCTTCCTGTGGAAGAGTAATCCCTACTTTCAAAATATAGATGATGCCTTAAGTAATATTCGGCTTCCTGATTTAACAATTTTGGAGAAATTAGAACAGGGGTCTATATCTTTTAAAGAAGTCCAATTAAGTAATGACGAACATGTTCTAAGAGAAACAGCTGCATATTTTGAAAGAAAAGCCAAAGAATTTAAATATTCTGACGGGAAAAATTTTGATACTTCTTCGAATCGAGCTCTTATACTTTATAAAAAACTATTAAGTTTTACAAATGGCAACAAACAATTATACTATCTCGATAAGTTAACTGCCCTGAATAGGAGCTTTAAAAATGTGCGCTCAAAAGACACTATAGAACAAATGATGATGGGAAAAGGATCAATGAAAATATTGAACTATTACGCAACCCAAATAAAAGTGATCCTAAAAATGCTGCGCTGGCCAGGCGGCTGTCAGTCAGTTATAATGACTTATCCTTTCACCTGCTTTTTACAAAAAACTACGACAAAAGTAGAAGCCTGTAATGATGGGCTTGCGGCCGATCCTACTAATGTGATAATATACACAAACATGGCGCTTGCGTATTTATTATCAAAAAATTTTGCTGAGGCGGAAAAAATTTATAATGGATTCAAAGACAAGTGGATTCAAAGTATTGCATTATCTTTTAAAGATGGCTTTCTACAGGATTTTGGGGATTTAGAGCGGGCCGGGGTTATTACAGTTAAAGAAAAAGATATTTATGATAAAGTTGAGGAGATACGGAAAATGTTAGAAAGCGTAAAAACTGTTAAGAACGAAGCTCAACTTTCAGGTTAATTTGAATACCCAAAGGAAATAAATATATTCTTCAATGCCTTAGCAGATATTAATAGACATTATTAACTACGTTCTTTACTCTACTTAATTGTTGAACAGCAATTTCCTATTGTACTTCTACTATATAAATTCCGCCTTTAAAGATGATCCTGGCACAGTAGTTTCCCTGCAATAATTCCATTCCTGGCCTTTGCCAATCTTCAGCCTACATTATATACTTTGAGATTTTACTTTTCCTTTGTATTGGAGCTATTATTTAAAATAATCCATGCTTGGATTAGTGTAAGCTTTAATATATTGCTTCTTTCTTTTTATGTGCGCATATTTTTAAATCCATATATACTATAATTAAATGAGAACAACAAAATAAACAGTAAGTAGATAAGATAAGTTGAGAAGTCTTTATATCCCGGAATTATTTCTCATCTTCAACATGCAGATGAAACAAAAAGCAATCACCCGCACAATATGGATATTATCAATCGTTAGTCTTTTTGCTGATATGGCCAGCGAAATGCTCTATCCCGTTATGCCTGTATTTTTAAGAAGCATAGGGTTTTCATTTTTGCTTATTGGGGTTCTTGAAGGTTTTGCAGAAGCAACAGCCGGCATTAGTAAGAGTTATTTTGGCCGCATGAGCGATAATATCGGGAAAAGATTGCCCTTTGTACAATTAGGTTATCTTCTCAGCGCCATTTCAAAACCTATGATGGCTGCTTTCATTTATCCGTTATGGATTTTTGTTGCAAGAACCACTGATAGGTTTGGCAAAGGAATCAGAACAGCAGCAAGGGATGCAATTCTAAGTGATGAAAGCACTAATGAGAATAGGGGAAAAGTCTTTGGTTTTCATCGCAGCATGGATACATTAGGGGCAGTGCTTGGGCCCACTATTGCATTGGCGTTTTTATACTTTTTTCCCGGCCGGTATAAATTGCTTTTTTTATTAGCTTTTATCCCAGGCATTATTGCTGTTATTACTACCTTCCTCTTAAGAGAAAAAAAGAAAAATGTATTACCGGTAAGCGAGCGGTTATCGGGGAATTTCTTTGCACTATTTGATTATTGGAAAAAAAGCAATCTTCCTTATAAAAAACTAATTACAGGCCTTCTTCTTTTCGCTCTCTTCAACAGTTCTGATGTTTTTTTATTATTAAAAATGAAAGATAGCGGGCTTAGTGATATTGATATTATAGGTATCTACGTGTTCTATAACCTTGTGTTTGTTTTATTCGCATACCCCGTTGGGATTTTAGCAGATAAATTAGGGTTAAAAAAAATTTTCTTAGCCGGCTTATTTATATTTTCAGTTGTATATGCAGGTTTCGCGATCAATAACAATTTATATGTTTTTATTGCTTTATTTTTTTTATACGGTGTATACGCATCAGCTACCGAAGGCATTTCAAAAGCATGGATCAGCAATATAGTAAGCAGTACAGAAACGGCCAGCGCTATAGGAACCTTTACCGGTTTGCAAAGCCTTTGCACTCTTATCGCAAGCAGCCTTGCAGGGCTTCTTTGGGTGTTACTGGGCGCAAAAGCTACCTTCATTTTTACGGCAGCAACGAGTCTTTTGGTTATTATTTATTTCTTCAAAATTTCAGGGATTGTGGAGCCCTCAAATGAAAATCTAAAAGTCAAATAATGTATTCTTAAACTTTTTGAAAATAAAAAACAATAATTAATACCTTTCATCTATGAATCGGGTCTGTTCAAATTGTCGCATAGTCAGGCAAGTTGGTTACGGTGGAGATATCGCCCCCCGCAAAGTGCCCCGATTGGTGTTTCGTCAACCCCCTCCAGTCAAATGCAATCCATATTAAATCCTTCTTTTCTGGAAGTTGATTAATTTTGAAAAAAATTATTATGCCCAATTATGACACTGTCTCCACTACCCTCAATAGTTTGAAGGAAAGAGGCTATATTACTGATTTCAATATAGCCTTTGACAAACTAATTTGTACTGAAACAAAGGTGTGCTTAAACCCCAATGAATTTGAAATTACTGAAGTTTACAGGTTTGAAGGAGAATCCAATCCTTCTGATGAAGCAGTGGTATATTCCGTAGAATCAAAAGATGGGAAAATGAAAGGGTCTATAGTAAATGCTTATGGCACGTATGCAGATCCAATATCTGATGAAATGATAAAAAAGCTTTCTATGCACAGAAAATAATTTTAAAAAAATACTGGCAACTTTTTAATTAATAATATGGTCAACAGAAGAAAATTTATACGGCTTTCAACATTAGCAGCTCCATTGCTTTCTGTAAAAAAAGCATTTACTAACACTGGACAAACGAAACCAATTGTGGTCTCTACTTGGGACAGTGGCAAACCCGTTAATACTGAAGCATGGAAAATATTGTCAACAAACGGAAGAGCTCTGGATGCTGTAGAGGCAGGCGCCCGCTACATTGAAGGCACAATTAATTGTTGTGTTGGGCTTGGTGGCTATCCTGACAGGGACGGTATTGTAACACTTGATTCCTGCATTATGGATGAGCATTCAAATTGTGGAGGCGTGGGTGGCCTTGAACAAATTCTTCACCCTGTTTCCGTTGCCAGGAAAATTATGGAAACCACACCTCACGTGCTTCTTGTTGGCCAGGGAGCACAGCAATTCGCAATTGAAAACGGTTTTTCGAAAGAGCCGCAGGTTCTTTCGGATGACGCGAAGAAAGCCTATAGCGAATGGCTTAAGAAAAGTGAGTACAAGCCTCTAATAAATATTGAAAACCTGCCTACCGACAAGGCAGGTAAAAAACAGAATGGCCCTTTCGCTCCAAACTTTTTTGACGATGGATCTGCCAATCATGATACGATGGGATTGGTAGCATTAGATGCGGCCGGCAATATGAGCGGGGCAGTTACTACGAGTGGTATGGCTTTTAAAATTCATGGGCGTGTTGGAGATTCTCCTATCATCGGCGCCGGGCTGTTTGTAGATAATGAAGTAGGTGCAGCAACATCAAGCGGCGTTGGGGAAGAAGTGATCCGCATTTGCGGAACCCACCTTGTAGTGGAATTTATGCGCCAGGGCGATTCTCCTGAAACCGCCTGCCGTAAAGCTGTTGACCGGATTGTAAAACGAGATATGAAAAAAGCTAAAGCATTACAGGTTGGTTTTCTCGCGCTGAATAATAAAGGGCAATATGGAGCCTATGCTGTTCAAAAAGGCTTTGTTTTTTCTGTAAAAAGTAATGGCGAAGAAAAAATTATTCCATCAAAATATGTGTTTGAATAGCCTCTTCATGAAACTTGAAATAATTGCCTTTAATATTGAAAGCTGCCTTTCTGCTCAGGAAGCAGGGGCTGATCGTATTGAATTATGCGATAACCCCTCAGAAGGAGGCACTACTCCATCATACGGATTTATAAAAGCCGCAAGAAATGCATTGAAGATTGAATTATATACAATGATAAGGCCACGTGGAGGTGATTTCTTATATAGTGAATCGGAGTATGAAGTGATGAAAGCTGACATTGAAATGTGCAAAAAATCCGGGTGCGATGGTATAGTGCTTGGTATGCTTACATCAGAAGGAAAGGTTGACAAAGAAAGATGCAAAAATCTTGTGAGCTATGCTTATCCGTTAGAAGTTACATTTCATCGGGCATTCGACAGAACTTCAAACGCTATGGAAGCATTGGAAGATATTATTGATACGGGTTGTGAAAGGATCTTAACTTCCGGGTTACAACCTAAAGCAGTTGAAGGGCAACAATTAATTAAAGAGCTAATTGTTCACGCAGACGAAAGAATTATTATTATGCCGGGCTCCGGTATAACATCGGCAAATATTATTTCACTGGCTGAAAACACCCAGGCTGTTGAGTTTCATAGCTCAGCGGGTATGTACAAGGATAGCGAAATGAAATATGTAAATAAAGCAATGAATGAACGAATGAAATATGCGGTAGTAAGTAAAGAAGAAGTTTATAAAATGCGGAAACTCTTACAAACTAATTTTAACTGATATTGTACTAATGATTTTATGGATCCGCATGAAACTATTCTCAAAGAACATTCAAAGAAGAATGCGATAAAATTGTTCCTGGGTTGGAAATGATATAAAAAAGTTTGATCAGTTATTTAGTCTCTTCCTCAATGACGAATACCGCGTAACACAGCGTGCGGCATGGCCATTAAATTATCGTGTAATTCCACATCCTTCTTTCATGTATGAGGGATCATTTTAAAAATTATACGTTAAGATATTCCTCAATCAAATTTTGTTTCAATAAAAAAATTATTTTTACGTTTACATTGTTATAATCAATAGTCGGATGCAGAAAAACTCATTTAAAATTTTTATTGGATTATTCTTATTCTCAATTTCACCAACATTCTTAAAGGCACAGTATTCCTTTGTGGACGAGCAAAAGACATCATTCAGAATTGCAAATGTTTTTAATAACAAAGAAGAAGCATTGCAAAAAGAATTCGAAGCGAAGGGATTGAAATGGCCTGCAAACTTCGTCTACATCCGTAGTTTTAAATATGATGCCCAGCTTGAAGTATGGGTGAAAAATAATGTAAAGGATAAGTATAAGCTTTTTAAAACTTATAAGGTTTGTATGACAAGTGGATCTATGGGGCCTAAAAGATTACAAGGTGATTACCAGGTTCCCGAAGGATTTTATTACATAAACGAATTCAACCCCAAAAGCGCTTACCATCTTTCTTTAGGGTTAAATTATCCCAATGCTTCAGACAGGATTTTGAGTGATTCCCTTCGTCCCGGGGGCGCTATCTATATACATGGGAGTTGCGTATCGGTTGGCTGCATCCCTGTTACAGATGATGACATAGAAGAGTTGTATATTATAAGCAGTTATGCGAAGGCAAACGGGGAAGATTTTATTCCTGTGCACGTTTTCCCTTTCAGGTATAATCAAAGAAAATCAATTGAATATTTTAAAACAACAACAAAGAATAATTCTTCTCTCCAAAAATTCGCGATGGAATTAAAAAGTGCCTTTGATAAATTTGAAGAAACAAAGCAGGTACCTCTTATACTTATTGATCGTAAGGGTGATTATGTTATTGACTAATTTCTCTCATTAGCAGTTGTATAGTTTCCCTCGTTTTTTGCTCCAGGACAATCACTTTATTTTCAGATAATTTTTTGATGAACTCACCTGTATAATGCCGTATGGTAAGGAGTGTAAGATCTTTTTCAATCTGCACATCAAAAATCTCATCTAATCTCCGGGCGGCATCATCAATTTTTTCGGGAATATCATCCACACAAATGAGAAGGCTTATGGCGGCATTTTGGGTAAGAGTTGGCTTTATTTTAACCTGCTCCAATACTTCATTTAACTGGTTAACCGGCGCTCCTTCTACAAAGGAAAAATCCTTTGATTGCAGAGTCATCAATACCTGGTTACGCTTATAAACAATTATAGGAGGTAATTGATGAGGATTCTTTCCGGATATAACGGTACCGGGGAGACGTGAATCTAAAAAACATTTTACCAGAAGCGGGATGTTTTTATTTTGTAATGGCTTAATTGTTTTTGGATGAATTACCTGTGCACCATAGTAAGCCATCTCAATTACTTCTTTATAATCCAGGCCCGGAAGTATAACAGCTTCTGAAAAATCTTTTGGATCTGCATTCATAACGCCTTCGACATCTTTCCATATAGTTACGCTTTCGGCATTGAGCACATTTGCAAAAACAGCAGCTGTATAGTCGCTTCCCTCCCTTCCAAGTGTTGTACTTTCATTTTCATCTGTACTGCCTACAAATCCCTGAGTGATCACAATATTAGTTCCATTAAAAAGTGGTGATATTTTTTCGGCTATTTGCTTTTCAGTAAACTCCCAGTCAACCATGGCATCCCTGAAGGTATCATCTGTTCGTAAAACATCTCTTACATCAATCCATCTGTTGTCAATTTTCTCTTCATTCAGGTAGAATGATAATATGGTCGTAGACATCATTTCACCAGTGCACACGATCTGGTCATAATAATAATTGTAATCTTTTACAGGTTTATCATGAAGCAACCATTCCACTTCGGTAAAAATATTGAGTAGCTCATTTGTAGCTTTCTCCCATTCTTGCGTTACCGTATATTTAAGTGTTGTTAAATGATTTTGTTTTATTTTTTCAAAAAGAATTAATCCCTCTTCTTTTTTTCCTTCATAAAAAGACTTTGCCACTTTTTCCAGCGCATTGGTTACTTTACCCATTGCAGATATTACAATAAGGATCTTTTCATTTTCATACACCTTCAAAATTTTACCAAGATTTTGAATGCGCTCCACACTATTTATACTGGCGCCTCCAAATTTAAACACCTTCATCTTTTCGATTTTTTTTATAGTCCGCAAAGTAAAATCAATTATCAAAACATAACTTATATTTTTTGAAATAGATCACTAAGATATAATTGCAGTTTATTGCCAAACAAGCCAAATTAATTAATTGCTCTACTTTTGTGGACTTCTAAAAAATAATAGATCATAAAGATGACAGTGAACCGGCAGGTGCTTACTTTAGATGAATTTACTTTAAAGGAGATGAGGGCGTTTCCGCAGGCAACAGGTGAATTGGTTGGGCTTTTAAGAGATATTGGCCTGGCGGCAAAACGGGTAAATGTAGAAGTTAATAAAGCGGGTCTTGTTGATATCCTGGGAGAAACAGGTGATACAAACGTGCAGGGTGAAGAAGTAAAGAAATTGGATCAATACGCAAATGATCAGTTTACCGGGGTTTTGCAACATGGCATCAGTTGCGCAGGGATTGCCAGCGAAGAGCTTGATAATACTGTAGCTTTTGATAACGATATCAGCATGAGCTCCAAATATATCTGCATGTTTGACCCATTGGATGGGAGCAGTAATATAGATGTAAATGTTTCCATTGGTACCATCTTCAGTGTTTATCGCCGTGTAACAGAAACAGGAACTCCCCTTACAATTAAAGATTTTCTTCAACCAGGAGTCAGGCAGGTGGCTGCCGGATATATTATTTATGGTTCTTCCACCATATTTGTGTATGCAACTAAAAGAGGAGTAAATGGTTTCACGCTTGATCAATCTATCGGTGAGTTTTGCTTAAGCCATCCGGGTATTAAATGTCCCGAATATGGTAAAATGTATTCAGTGAATCATGGTAATTTCTTTATGTACAGCGATGGGGTAAAAAAATATATTGACACTTGTCAGAATAAAACTAAAGATAACGGCGGGCCTTACACGCAGAGATATATTGGCAGCATGGTATCTGATGTTCATCGTAATTTAATAAAGGGTGGTATTTTTATGTACCCTGGAACGATTGACAGACCCAACGGTAAATTGAGGTTACTTTACGAATGCAATCCATTTGCTTACATTATTGAGGTTGCCGGTGGCAAAGCAACAGATGGCAAAGTGCGCATTTTAGAAAAGCAGCCTACAGAATTGCATGAGCGTACACCTTTTTTTATCGGTAGTGTAAAAATGATGGAAGAGCTTGAGGAATGTACAGGGAAGGTTTGATGGAGATAAGTGATAAGTAATTAAAGATAAGTGATAAGAAGAAGGTGACATGTCACAGTTGGGAAGTAATAACTAATAAGTATCGGTTTATAAACAGCAATGAATAACATCATTATTTCAGTAAAGGATCTTGTAAAAAATTACGGAAAATTTGAGGCCGTTAAAGGTATTTCATTTGAAGTGTATGAAGGTGAAATATTTGGATTGCTCGGGCCGAATGGCGCAGGAAAATCCACAACGCTTGAGATCATTGAAACTTTGCGGGATAAAACATCAGGTAAAATAATAGTTGACGGGCTTGACCTTGATAGCGAGCCTGAAAAGATAAAAAAAATTATTGGGGTTCAATTGCAAATCTCCGGATTTTATCCGGGACTTAACCTGATGGAGCTTATTGAAATGTTTTGCGGGCTTTATAATACAAAGACGGACCCTTATGCTTTGCTTGAAATGGTAAACCTGAAAGAAAAGGCAAGGAATAAGTATAAAGAAATGAGCGGTGGCCAAAAGCAACGTTTTTCAATTGCGACTACATTAATTAATCAGCCAAAAATTATTTTTTTGGACGAGCCCACTACAGGCCTTGATCCACAGGCACGTCGTAATTTATGGGAACTAATAAAAAGAATAAGGGAAGGCGGTACTACTGTTATTATCACTACACACTATATGGATGAAGCGGAGCAATTATGTGAGCGGGTCGCGATTATGGATGAAGGCAGGATTATTGCTTTACAATCTCCTGATAAATTAATTGATGACCTGGTGGCTTCCGGTTTCGAAAGGCCGAAAATTACCAAGGCAGCAAATCTTGAAGATGTATTCATTAATCTAACCGGGAAAGATTTTAGAGAAGATTGAGATATATTTGCGCCACATTTTTTTTAAATCAAAAACAATTACCTGATGAAAAAGATATTATTAATTTTGCCTTTTTTATGTTCACTCTGTTATGCACAATCCAAAAAGCCTGCGATTAAAACTGCCATAGCAAAAAAGAAAGCTATGGTGATTGTATTATCTCCCACAGATAGCCTGAGCTATGCGATGGGAGTCCAAACGGCCACTTATTATAAAACCCAGGGGGCAATAAAAATAAATACGGCTATGGTTAAAAAGGCGTATGACGATGTTTATAACAATGACAGCCTGCTTATATCGCCTGAAAAATGCAACACAACTATTCAACAAAAACTACAACAATATATGTCAGAGAAAAATTCTAAAGCAAAAGAAGAAGGGATTAAGTTCCTGGAAGAAAATAAAAAGCGTACGGGTGTTGTAACACTGCCGAGTGGTTTGCAATATGAAGTTATAAAACAAGGTACCGGCCCTATGCCAAAATCGACGGATACTGTAAAAGCTCATTATGCGGGATCTTTGATTGATGGTAAAGAATTTGATAACTCATATAAAAGAGGTGAACCGATTTCTATTCCGGTTACCGGTGTTATACAAGGCTGGGTGCAGGCTTTGCAACTTATGCCGGTTGGCAGTAAATGGAAATTATTTATACCATCCGACCTTGGCTATGGTGACAGGGGTGCCGGCGGTTCCATACCTGGCGGGGCAGTTTTAATTTTTGATATTGAGCTTTTGGAAATAGTAAATAAGTAAAAAGATTTTATGTCAAACGATAGCCGGGATTTGAGTTTTCCAATTGGGCAGGAAAATGAAGCCGAGTATTTTAACAGCCCTTATGCTGAAAAGACAAAGACTCAATTACTGCACGATATCAAAATGCTCCCTTCAAATCTGGAGCATGCAATTCAGGATTTGGATTCGCATCAGCTTGAAACTCCCTACCGGCCCGCAGGCTGGACGGTAAAGCAATTAATTCATCATATTGCAGATAGCCATGTAAATGCATATGTAAGATTTAAGCTTGGATTAACTGAGCAAAACCCAACAATAAAACCATATGACCAGGATGCGTGGGCGGAACTGCCGGATACAAAAAATTTGCCCATAAATATTTCTTTAACATTGCTCCATTCCCTCCATGCAAGATGGTACCAACTTATGTTTGACATGACTGAAGATCAATGGCAACGAACTATTTACCATCCTGCGAGACAACAAACTTTATCCTTATGGGATCTCTTAAAAAGTTATTCATGGCATAGCAGGCATCATACTGCACACATTACAAGTCTCAGGGAAAGAATGAAATGGAAATAGGCTTCCCAAATAATACAGGGGCGGGCTTTTACATTACTTAAGTGGAATTTTAACAGGCATAAATTTTTTAAAAACATTTTAATTGATAACTAAAAAGCTTTATGGGAAAGATATCCAGAGCACAGATACCCCCTCTTATGAAGGGGGAAGGGGGAGGCCTATGAAGTGGAAAATACTTTCTTCTGAATATTTGGTTAAGCACCAGTTTTTTACGGCACGCAAGGATAAATGCGAAACTCCCGAAGGAAAGATAATAGAAGAATATTTTGTTGTGGAACTACCAACAACCGCATGTGCATTAGCTTTTACTGAGGATGATAAAGCTTTAATGATTAAACAATACAGGCATCCGGTGGCAAAAGTTATTCTTGAATTGCCAGGTGGTTTCATTGATGAAAATGAAACGCCGGAAGCTGCGATGGGAAGAGAACTAATGGAAGAAACGGGTTATGAATTTTCTTCTATCGAACAAGTTGGAATAATCGCAGCTAACCCAGGCGTGCTTGATAATTACACTGCTTTATTTTTAGCCAAAGGTGGCAGAAAAACTGGCAAACAAAACCTTGATCACAATGAGGATATAGAAGTTGTGACAATTTCTTTACAAGAATTAAAGACATTATTTCTTGAAAATAAAATTGAACAGGCATTGCATGCTATGTGTATCTTTTATGCATTGAGGAAGATGGGAGAGATTTAAAGCAAGTGGCGGTTGTCAGTTGTCGCTTATCAGTTCCACTTCTCCCACTACAAACACACTGCCACACACTATAATTAAATCATCTTTGCAAGCTACAACTATAGCTGCTTTCAGGGCTTCATTAACTTCGTTGTACGAATTTCCCTCAAGATTAAATTTCTTTGCTCTTTCAAGCAATTCCTGCTCTGGTAATGCTCGTGCAATCTGTGCTTTGGTGAAATAATATTTTGCGCTGGTTGGAAGATGCGATAAAATTTTTTCAACTTCTTTATCTTTTACTATTCCAAAAACAATATGGAGATGATTATAATTTGTAGCATTAATTTGATTTACTAAATTTTTGATTCCATCTTCATTGTGCGCTACATCCAGGATTATC
>DASYOM010000183.1:0-6464 GCA_036007765.1 Chitinophagaceae bacterium
GTTAACACCACTTCCTGAAGGAATGAGGTACGAAAAATTTAATCCAAACATATTATAATTTAAACCTGCACCCACTGTAAAATAGCGACGGTCACCTTTGGTAGGGGCTTCATAAAAATAGCCGGTTCTCAAAGCAAATTGGTTGTTGTACCAGTATTCCACACCTAAGGATACCTGGAATTCTTTTATTTCTTCGCTAAAGCCACCTGGTGCATCACCAAAAGATTTAAACCAGCTGCTCACTACCCCGGTGCTGTGATAATTTGCAAGTCCTGTAGAATCAGTACCTAAAGGAGGAGTTGGTACAAGCAATTTGTGTACGTCCAGTCCAAAGGTTACTTTGTTATTTTCATCAAATGCTTTTATATAAGCGATACCCAATCCCAGGTTGGCAGGGATGAAATCTTTTTGAGAGGCATCGTTTGTATACGAAATTTTTGAACCGAGGTTACTTATCGCAACACCCCAGTTTAAACCGGAACCTGAAGCGCTGCTTGCTGTTCCATCATGAAAAACACTAAGGTCAGCGGCAACAGCAGATCCTGTTTTATAAGTATTACCATTTACTGATTGACCACTCGCAAGATTAGAACTTATATAACGTAACGCGATCCCGATACCTAATTTATCAGATAATTTACGGGAATAGCCTGCATCAATTGCAAATTCACGCGGACGGAAAGTATTAAGATCATTACCAAGAGCATCTGTGAACTGGATATTTCCAAGACTGAAATATCTCATTGATCCGGATACTGCCTGCAGATCATCTAATTGATAATACCCCGCTACTGAAGCAAGATAAACATCAT
Source organism: Chitinophagaceae bacterium (assembly GCA_036007765.1). Taxonomy (GTDB): domain Bacteria; phylum Bacteroidota; class Bacteroidia; order Chitinophagales; family Chitinophagaceae; genus Ginsengibacter. The sequence goes on from DASYOM010000183.1 coordinate 813, forward strand.
TAAGATTCAGGCTTTTTAACCATGGAGTATAAGTAACACCGATTGCTGCCTTACTTTGTGCAAAGGGTATTTTAGCCTGGTTCCAAAAAGGTGAATTGGCATCAGGTGTAGTGGCAACCCCTACATCTCCCATACCACCAGAACGTGCATCAGGTGAAATTCTCAAAAAAGGCACTGCCGTGGTGACAACATTTATAGGATTAGTTTGTGCATTTGCACTATAGGCGCACCCTATAATTATTGCAAATGCAATAAGTTTCAAAGATAATTTTTTCATGAATTTTGTCTTGGTTAAGTAAAGCTTTGCTTATAAACATTAAGTTTATGAAGGTGTAAAAATAAATTTTTATTTCATTCGTCCAATTAAAATATGTCAACCATTGTATGGTGAACGCCGGTAGGGGAAAAACATTTTGCAATAATATGCTAACATTACCGATTATGGTCTATTAAAAAACATACCATAAGTATCCCATTGATCAGCCTTGTTATAAATTGTGATTGAACGTTTCTATGAAAACATTATTGTACTTCATCGTCTCAAACTTGCTGAATTTTTAAAATACCTGTTTCAAATGTGAAGACTTTGTAAAAATCTTCAGATTACTTTCAAAAATATTGCAGACTAAAAAAACCTATGAATAATCTAATTATATTCGTGGTAGTAAAGTGTAACCCCATTCACACAATATTTCAAATAACGCTACGTTAATAAATTTGCTAAACAAATGCACATGCTAAAGTTGTTATCTCCCAAAAATATTTTTATCGTTTTGGTTGGTTTTATTTCGTTCACTTCCTGTAAAAACGGGAGTATTTTCCATAAGAAGGCAGCTAAATCAGATGCGACCGGCTGGAACTACGATGATAAGAATTATGGAAATTTCCATGTATTGAAAGCGAAAGAACAAAAAGCCGGCCCTGGTTTGCTTTTTGTACAGGGTGGCACATTTACTATGGGTGCCCGTGAGGAAGACGTTATGGGCGACTGGAATAACATACCCCGCAGGGTTACCGTAAACTCATTTTATATTGATGAAACCGAAGTGGCAAATGTACATTATCGTGAATATTTATACTGGCTGGCAAATACCTTCGATAACGATACTGCTATAATGCGCAAAGCCTTGCCCGACACCCTTGTCTGGAGAAGTGAACTTGCCTATAATGAACCTTATGTAGAATATTATTTTCGCTATCCTGCTTATAATTATTACCCGGTGGTTGGTGTTTCATGGCAACAGGCACATGATTATTGTATCTGGAGAACTGACAGGGTTAATGAAAAAATATTAATAGACAAAGGTTATCTGAATAAAAAAGCGCCCCTTGCTGAAATGAAAGGTGGCCAGGCTGATCAATCATTTAATACTGATACTTATATAATGAGCCCGGATCTTATCAACAATAAATCTGCTCCTAAAAAAGGCGCCTTAAAAGATGTTGCGGGTCGCGCAAGAAAGGTGATTACTTTTGAAGATGGTATTTTATTACCGGGTTACCGTTTACCTACAGAAGCAGAATGGGAATACGCTGCTTATGGTATCGTTGATCAAAACCCCAATCCAAGAAGAAAAGAAAAGAAAAGAGGCGAAGAAGTTTTAATGAACCAGCAGGTTTATAGCTGGAGCAATAATGTGAATGGCTTACGGGATAACCGCCGCAGTAGCTGGCAGGGAGAATTTTTAGCAAACTTTAAAAGAGGTAATGGGGATAACATGGGTGTTGCCGGCGGACTTAATGACCGTGCTGCAATTCCAGGCCCAATAAAATCTTTCTATCCAAATGGCTTTGGTGTTTATAATATGAGTGGTAATGTTAGTGAGTGGGTGGGTGATGTTTACCGGCCTCTTACTTCTGTAGACGAAGATGATTTTAATCCGTACAGGGGAAATAAATTTCAGAAATTTTATAAAAACGCCTCCGGCGAATATGAGAGAGATACCATTGGCCAGTTAAAAAAAGTTGATGTTACTGATTCTGAAAGTGTAAACCGCCGTAATTATCAAAAAGGAAATGTTATCAATTATTTAGATGGGGATTCAATTTCTAGTGTAACATATGGTTATGGCATAACATCATTAGTTAGTGATCACTCACGTGTTGTGAAAGGTGGTAGCTGGAACGATCTTCCTTACTGGCTTTCCCCGGGAGCACGCCGTTATCTTGAAGAAGACCAGTCGAGCAGCACCATTGGATTTCGCTGTGCGATGACGAGATTGGGAAGCCCTGAAGGCAATGGGTTAAAAGAAGGAAATATATTTGGTAAACGAAAACAAAACAGTCGTAGGCATAAAGTGTGATAATAATTATTTAGAGAAAGCCTTTCGCATATGCGGAAGGCTTTTTTATTTATTTTACACCCGGTTTATTATGAATGTTTCGTTAATGATTTTTGTATTTTTTGCTGCTTTCAAATTTTATAAATGACCCTTCAACAACTTTACCAGCTATACCTGCAATTTCCATCGATCGTTACTGATACAAGAAAACTCAAAACAGGCGATCTTTTCTTCGCTTTAAAAGGAGGCAATTTTAACGGGAATCATTTTGCAAAACAAGCGCTGGAGCTGGGAGCAGCCTATGCAGTTACAGATGAAGCATTGAATTTCATTGATGACAGGATCATAAAAACTACGGATGTATTACAAACCCTCCAGCAACTGGCAAAACACCACCGGGAACAATTTTCTATTCCCTTTTTGGCAATTACAGGATCAAACGGCAAAACCACTACAAAAGAATTGATATTCGAGATTTTGAAAAGCACTTTTATAACCTATGCCACAGAAGGAAATTTAAATAACCACATAGGCATACCACTTACCCTTTTAAAAATTAAAAAAGATGCAGCCATCGCAGTTATAGAAATGGGCGCCAATCATCAAAAAGAAATTGAAGGGTATTGTGAATATGCCATGCCCACCTGCGGACTGATAACAAACTGTGGTAAAGCCCACCTGGAAGGCTTTGGCAGCATTGAGGGAGTTATAAAAGCAAAGGGTGAATTATTTGATTACATCAGGGAACATAACGGGACCGCATTTATCAATACGGATGAAAGATGCACCAAAGAAAAGGGTGAAAAAATTAAGGACCGTATAACTTTTGGCAGTGAAACCGGGATAGTAACGGGAACGGCTAAACGAAATACACACACCCTGGAAGTGATCGTAAACACAGGTATGGACGGAGGCAACATAAAGACAAATTTAGTGGGAGACTACAACCTGCCCAATATACTTGCAGCGGTTGCTGTTGGAAAATATTTTAAAGTGCCCGATGAAAAGATAAGATATTCAATAGAAAATTATATCCCATCAAACAGCCGTTCGCAACGGATACAGCAAGGCTCCAATACAATCATCCTCGATGCATATAATGCCAACCCCGACAGCATGAAAGCAGCCATTGACAATTTTGCCGCCATGCCAGGTAATAATAAAATATTGCTGCTGGGCGATATGATGGAATTAGGAGCAGAAAGTAAAAGGGAACATGAGGAAATTGTAAAGTTCATCCACCAATACAGATGGTTAAACGTGGTTTTTGCCGGGGAAAATTTTAAAGAAATAAAACATCATTACATAAGTTTCACAAACAGCTCAGAAATTAAAGCATGGCTAACGGAACAAAAATATACTGATGCACAGATTCTCATCAAAGGTTCCCGCAGTATGGGAATGGAAAAAATAATAGAATAACTTTCTTTCTTATTTCTTTACCTGTTTTTTTGAAAAAGAGTATCTGTCTTTGAAATATTATTAAGATACAATCCTTTATTGCGGCTGTTTTTCATTTCATTGTAGATGTTTTCAGGAATATCCATATAATTGTAAACAACACCTGAAACAAATGTTATTGTAAGGATCTGCTTTTCTGTATCATATTGAAAAGATGATATAACAGTAGACGGCATTATTATTTTTTTACAAATTTCTATAAAAGCGGAGGACTGCAAAATATTTTGTTATTAGTTCATCGCTAGTGAGATTGATAGTGTAGATTTGCACCCTTTTGGAGACTTGTCCGAGTGGTTGAAGGAGCACGCCTGGAAAGTGTGTATACGGGAAACTGTATCGAGGGTTCGAATCCCTCAGTCTCCGCTGAAAACCACTTTTAAAGAAGTCAAAAGCCCTCAAATCCAGTGTTACGGGCTTTTTTAATTTTACTACCTTCCCAATTATTCCTTTACATGACGATCTGAAGTAAAAATTACAGCAGCAAAACATAGAAACATTTTACAAATACAAAGGACAACAGAAGTATTGCAGGGCATCAGTTGTAAGAAAGAAGAATACAAATTTAAAGGCAGCGAAATTGACTGGAAATTTTCTATAATAATCTTCAAAGAACAATACAACTGCAAACAGAAAAACATTTATTGCGGCAACATTTTTCTCCCGGAATAAAACTTCAATTTGACAATCATTCTGAAAATAAAAAAGAGCAAAAAAGAAAACCGAAAGTATTATTGAACAGATACTGAAGCCTGAAGAAATTTATCAGCAATTACCACTTCAGTGGAGCTTTGAAAAAAAGAATAAAAAAGAAGAAGACAGCTGGCGGGGCCATACATTAGGCTGAATTAGAAAGATCGTGTGGCAAAATATACATTGAAACTAAGTACTCCTAAAAACGACTCATCTTTGTGAATTGAAAATATTAATTTATCTTGTCTTTTAAACACCAAAATCCCTGCTAAAAAACCTCGCTCTTCAACCTAAGTTCTGCTGATTCACAAGCTATAAAGTTGTACGTATAAATTATTTGAATTTATAAGACAATTTTTTAAATTTCTTAGAGTTATGCAAATTGATATAGGAAGAGGTTTAAATAAGGAATACCCGGAACTGGAATTAAATAATATTCCAATTGTTACAATACCCTTTATACATTTTGAGCAACAATCAATAGAACAAACAATTATATCAAGGTTTGAAGAACAAGTTTTAAAATTCCCCGATAAAATAGCTATATGCGAGACAAACTCGATAGTAAATTATTCAGAACTAAATAATTTTTCTAATGGTTTGGCGGTAAAAATTTTAGAACTGAATAAAAAATCAAATGGCAATATTGCATTGCTGCTTGAAAATGGAACACCTGCCGTAATGGGTATGCTTGGTGTATTAAAAACTGGTAATGCTTATGTGCCTTTGGATATAAATTATCCTATTGAGCGGTTAAAATATATTTTAAAAGATACAAACTGTAAGTTGATCATTGCAAATTCAGGTTCATATAAAAAAGCGTGTGAACTAAGGGAGGTAATGGCAGATGGGTTTGTTATTAATATCGATCAGGATGTCGATCCCGCTATATCCAATGTAAAACCCGTCGGTTCCTCTAACAGCATAGCTTACATATTATATACCTCCGGATCTACAGGTGAGCCCAAGGGGGTTATACATACTCACAGGAACGTGTTGCACTTTACAAGGCTTTGGACTAATAATCTTCATATCAATGATAACGACAAAATAAGCCTGTTGTCTTCATACACTTTTGATTCTTCAGTTCAGGATACATACGGTGCATTATTAAATGGAGCTTCATTATTTCCTTATGACATGATGCAAAAGGGCATAGAACCTTTAGCAACATGGATAAAAGAAAATGAAATTTCAATAGTTCACACTGTGCCTACAT
>DASYOM010000184.1:0-2692 GCA_036007765.1 Chitinophagaceae bacterium
CTAAAGAACCACCACCACCACCACCACCACCACCAAAATTACCACCACCACCTCCTATAGCAACTATTGCGTTCACTCCTCCAAAAGTTGTAAAAGATGAAGAAGTAATAAAACCACCGCCGGAAGTAAAACAAATTGAAGAAGCTAAAGTGGATGTAAAAACTGTGGAAGGAACTAAAGATATTGGAATTGTAGCTCCGCCTGTTGAGGATAAAGGAACCCAGGTGGTAGCCGCGCCGGTTGAAAAGAAAGAAGACGAAGATAAAGTTTTTACAAAAGTTGAAATTGAAGCTTCATTTCCAGGAGGAGCATCTGCATGGACCAAGTACGTAACTAGGGCAATAGAAGCTAACCAGGATGAATTTACTGAATCTGATTATGGTACTTGCGTGGTCAAATTTATTGTGGATAAAAACGGCAAAGTAAGTGACGTCGAGGCTACCTCACTTAAAGGTACTAAGCTTGCCGAAATTGCAACAAATGCAATTAGAAAAGGGCCAAACTGGACTCCTGCTCAGCAAAACGGAAGGTATGTAAATGCTTACAGGCTCCAACCTGTAACCTTGACAAACCCTAACTAATAAATTAATAAAAAGTAATTTTTTAAGAGATGCGATTGCGTCTCTTTTTTTATATAGTGGGCCTGCGGGATAAGAATTGATATGAATTATATCTTTGCACATGCATGGTAAACTTTCAGGATGGAGCGATACAATAGCAGCTGTTGCTACTCCTCCCGGGGTAGCAGCAATTGGCGTGTTAAGAGTAAGCGGGGAAAAGTCGTTTGAAATTATAAATAAACTTTTCCCTTCTAAAAATCTTGCTGATCAGCCTGCAAATACGCTTCATGTAGGATATATCAAAGATGATGATGAAATCCTTGACGAAGTGGTTATTTCAATATTTAAAAATCCTTTATCATATACAGGCGAAGATGTTGTAGAAATAAGCTGCCATGGCTCCCCTTATGTACAACAAAAAGTTCTGAATTCAATTATAGGGAAAGGAGCACGTCTCGCTAAGCCAGGTGAATTTACACAACGCGCTTTTCTTAATGGTAAACTCGATCTTACTGAGGCAGAAGCAGTAGCAGACTTGATTGAAAGCAATACATCCGCGTCTCAGAATGCTGCTTTAAAAAATATGCGGGGAGGTTTTTCAAAAATTTTAAAAGATCTCAGGGAGCGGCTAATTCAATTTTCAGCTCTGATAGAACTGGAGCTGGATTTTAGCGAGGAAGATGTTGAATTCGCAGACAGGCAAAAATTTAATGATCTTTTAAATGAACTGGAAAGTACGGTCCATAATTTACTCCAATCTTTTCAATTAGGAAATGTAATAAAGAATGGCGTGAGCGTAGCTATAGTTGGAAGCCCAAATGCAGGCAAGTCAACTTTGTTGAATACCCTGCTTAATGATAACAGGGCAATAGTAAGTGAAATTGCCGGAACCACGCGTGATACTATTGAAGAGATAATTAATATTAACGGAATTTTATTCAGGCTTATTGATACAGCGGGGATAAGGGAACATTCTCTGGATGTTATAGAAAATATGGGCGTAATAAAAAGTAAAGAAAAAATAAAACAGGCAGACATTGTACTTTATTTATATGATATAAATGATGTAACGCAGGAACAGCTTTTTAATATAATGAGTGATATCAAAAAACAAAATCAAAATGTTATACCAGTTGCAAATAAAATTGACGATTCATCTGAAAAGTTTCTTCTTCAACAAAAAAAATCTTTGGCAGATAGCATTTTTATTTCAGCGAAAATAAAAACCGGCATTGAAGAACTTCGTAAAAGATTATTTGTAATAGCCACTGGGGATAAGTCACTGACAGAAAATATTATTGTAACTAATGCACGCCATTATAGTGCTTTACATGAAGTAATGACTTCGCTTAAAGAAGTCAGGAAAGGAATTGATGATAAAATTTCCGGCGATTTCTTATCCCTTGATATTCGAAGATGCCTTCATTACCTTGGTGAAATTACCGGTGAGGTTACAAATGAAGATATGCTTGATTATATATTTAGTAAATTCTGTATCGGAAAGTAATCACTACATAACAAACAACCAGGCCGGTTAAATACCTATACAGCTTCTTAATAATATTCAAAAATCTTTTACTTCTTTTCAATTCCCATCCGCATTTCGACCATGTGTTGAGAGAAACCTGCTTTTTCATAAGCCTTTATCGCGGGGGCATTATTTTTATAAACATCCAGTTTTAGTTCCGTTATATTTTTTAAAAGGCTCCATTGTTTTAAGGCTTCAATAATTTCCTGGTTTATTCCTTTGCCGCGTTCCTCCGGGCATACATACATAAATCCTAAATAGGCATGATTGGGATGTTGCAAGTAGGCCTTCGCACTTTCTATTCGTGCATACCCCGAACCAATTAACTCATGATTCAATTCAGCAACTAAAAGGTGAACATTCGGATCATTTATCATTTCTTTGAGGTTGTAATAACGTATTGGATCATCTTTTAATGTTTTGTCGAAGGGCCGATCCGCTTCAATTACCCCTTGTTCAAAAGCAAGCAAAGCATCTAAGTCTTTACCGGTTGCTTTTCTTATAAGTACGTTATTCATTGATTTTGCATTTACTGTTTAGTGGAATCCTTTTATAATTTTATGTAGATGGACTGTTATATCATACTGTGAACAATTCAGGGAGT
>DASYOM010000185.1:0-8749 GCA_036007765.1 Chitinophagaceae bacterium
GCAATTATTGCCTTAGGTTTTTTGCCTTTTTGTATCCGTTCTTTTATAGCGGCCTCTAAAAATTCAGGGCTCATATTCCAGGTTTCTAATTCGCTGTCAATAAATACAGGCGTGGCCCCTAAATAACATATTGGATTAGCAGAAGCTGAAAAAGTCATGCTTTGACAAATTACCTCATCACCTGCTTCAATTCCTAAAATGATTAAGGCAAGATGAATTGCGGCCGTGCCTGAGCTTAGAGCCGCCACATGAAAACCTTTTCCTAAATAATTCCCAATATCATTTTCAAAGCCATCTACATTCGGACCCAAAGGCGCGATCCAGTTTGTTTCAAAGGCCTCCTGTACATATTTCTGCTCAGTTCCTCCCATATGAGGGGAAGAAAGCCATATTTTTGAATTTGTTTTCATTTGTTTGCTAAACCAGTCTATGCGAGACACTATTTAAAAAGACAGAAAGGGAAGTCTATTATTATTGAGTATATCTGTTACATACAATTCTTATACATTCCTATAAACTATCTATGCAATGGACTAGTATATTAAATAATTTTACCGGGCAATTTGTTTAGAATTTTACTGAAGAGATTATTGTTGTTCCAAAATGTTTTTGATTATTTTACCGGGATTGCCAACTGCGACAGCGAAATCGGGAATGTCGTCAATAATAACAGACCCCGCTCCTATTATACAATATTTACCAATTTTTTTTCCTGGAATTATTACACAGGATGCCCCTATGTGGCTCCCTTCTCCAATGGCTACATCACCACATAAGGTAGCATTTGGTGATATATGAACAAAATCTTCCAGTGTGCAATCATGATCAACAGTTGAGTTTGTATTAATAATACAATGTTTACCAATTCGTGTGTTTACGTTAATTGTTACACCAGCCATAATCACGGAACCTTCACCAAGTGTACATCTTGGTGATATGATAGACGAAGGATGCCTGGCGATACCGTAATCCGCAATAATAACATTCACAATCTTTTTTCTTACTAAATTATTACCAATGGAAACAATCATTTTTTTATCCTGCATTAATTGCTGAGAAAATTTTTGAACAGGATAATTTATTAGTGATTTTATAGAGTCATTGTCATCAAAAATACCATCAATTTTAATTCCCATTGCTTCAAGAATTTCAATAATTACTTTCCCGTGCCCGCTTGCGCCGTAAAGACAGTACTCTTTATTCATCAAATTTTATTTTCCTGAAAATTTCTCCATTGTAACATTTGTTCTGGAACTAATTCCTTCGGATTGAAATACTTTTTTTACTGTTAAAAGACAAATTTTTATATCCAGTAAAAAGGATAAATTATTTACATACCAAATATCAAATTCAAATTTCTTTTCCCAACTTAATGCGTTTCTACCGTTAACCTGCGCCCATCCTGTAATGCCAGGCTTTACGTTATGCCTCTTTTTTTGCAAGTCATTATATAAGGACAAATATTCAACCAATAATGGCCTTGGGCCTATCAAACTCATATCTCCTGTAATTACATTCAGCAATTGTGGAATTTCATCAAGGGAGGTTTTACGTATAAATCTGCCAATCAAACTCAAACGTTTTGCATCAGGCAACAAATAACCTTCATTATCGGTTTTATCATTCATAGTTTTGAATTTCACAATTTGAAAAATCTTCTCATCTTTCCCCGGCCTTTTTTGAAAAAAAAATGGCTTGCCATTGTTTGCAAAAAAAAGTATTACAATTATTAAAATAAATACCGGAAGCAATATAAGAAAAGCCGTTAGTGAAATAATAAAATCCAAAAGTGGTTTAATAAAATTTTTATAAGAAAGCATTTATCTTAAAATGTTTTTTCTTTTATTTCTTTTATATATTTTTTTGCTAATACATCACGATCAAAATGCTGTTTTGCATAATTGTAGCCGTTATTACCTTCTTGTTTCAAGCGCTCGGAATCATTTAAATATTCCCGGATTTTTATATTGTAATCTTCCACATTCTCAGGTTCAACAAAAACACCGCATTGTGCATCTTCAACAAGTTGCCTCGATATTCCGTCTATAGCCATTAGAACGGGTTTTTTACAGCTCATATAGTCGAAAGTTTTATTTGAATATACTGTTTTAAAAGCATTAGCTTTTTTTAAAACTGAAGCGCCCATCTCAGATGCAAGAATGTATTTAAATACTTCTTTCTTTGGCACTGAATCTATAAAACGTACGTTCTTTACATTCATATGCAACGCCATCTTTTTCAATTTTTCTTTTTCCATTCCCTGGCCTATTAAAAGAAAAAGCACGGAAGTATCTTCTAATTCTTTTCCTGCTGCCAATACTTGTTGCAAATGATTTGCAACTCCATGAGCGCCCACATATGTAATAACAAATTTTCCATCCAGATTCATTTGTCTGCGAAAGTTTTCCCTGTCAAATTGCTGTAACAATTGTTCAGATAAACTAAAGTCAGCCGCATTAGGAATCATTATTAATTTTTCTTCAGCAACTTTCTTTATAGTCAATAGTGTTTTGAGAAAAGCAGGTGTAAGAACATTGATGAGCTTGGCCTTTTTATAAATAAATTTCTCAAACCAAAAAGACATTTTAATAATAAACCTGTTTGTTAATACTCCTGTATCAATTGCTGATTCGGGCCAAAGATCCCGCACTTCAAATACAAAAGGCATTCTCTTAAATACTGAGATAATATAGCCGCTGAAACCGATAAATAATGGTGGCGAAGTGACCACAACTACATCAAATTTTCCTTTAGCTTTGAACAATCCCGCCCACATAGCAGAGAACATAAAAGAAAAATATCCCCAAAGCCTGCCGGCAAAACTTTTATTATATGACTCAGAAACATGGCAACGCCAAACGAAAACTTTCCCCTGAGGTTTTTTTACAAAATATTTCCCCTTGTATTCAGCTCGCTTTTCAGAACCATTTGCATGTATCATTCCTGCTAAAACAACTACATCGTGCCCGGCGGCTGCCCACGCCTTTGCCATTTCGTTCCATCTCGATCCGCCGGAATCATTCTCTTCTAGAAAATACTGATGCAACAGTAATACTTTCATTTTAGCTCTTAATTTCAAATTTGGTAATAAGAGTATCATCGCTTGTTTGGAAAATAATAATTTCGCAGGGCTCTTTTTTTCCATACAATTCAGATACAAAACCTTCCTTTTTTTGGGAGATAATTTCTTTCCCGTTTTTATTGGTACTCTTCCACGAAACCGGTAAATGACGGAGTGGTAAATGCCATAATTGCTTCATCAAAATTGATGGGGGTTTATTGGTAATGGTATCTTTAATTATCCAAATTGGTTTTGCTTTTGTTTTAATAATTTCTCTTGTATGTAATATTTCATCGCCAGCATGCTTAAATGCGGCGATGGTTCCTTCAAAATAGAATGTGTCCTCTGAATCTTTTATCACCGCTTTGGCACATTGAGTCCAGTTATACCAAATAAACCTCGCTCCTCTTTTCATCTGATCATAACCATTTAACATAACAGCGTTATGTGAAGCCGAACCCATAAAATATTTCAATGTTTGTTCATCTGTATTGTATTTATAACTTCCTGCATCTAACAAAATATTTTCACCATAATACCATACATCCAGGTGCAAATTATCAGCTTGCGATGGACGGTCTTTATGGTTACCACATCTTGTAAAGGTTAAGGTGTTTGCTTCGCGAATAATGTAATATCCGCCTGTTTTGAATTGATGAATTCCCTCTTCCGGTTTCCATGTTTTCAAAGCTCTATTTTCCAAACCATACCAATGAATATCCTCATTATCTCTCGGGAATAATAGATCGATTTTTAATGCACATGCTAAAGCGTTTAACTGTGGCCGGTAGTCCCTGAACTCCCTGTCATTGAGTTTGAAAAATAGAGCTCCGTCATTAGCACCATAATTTGGTAAGTATCCGTTTTCATCGATCATACACGTTCTTAAAAACTCTACCGATTTTTTTGCTCTTTCATAAACGATTGGTACAAATGATTCACTATTTTTTTCCGCAAGAACAATTGCCCAAGTAAGCAATTGAATTACCACACGATGATAGTTCATTGAAAACTGAAGAAAGGTTCCATCTTCATAAACCTGGTAAGCGATCTCTTCCTCAAACCATGCTTTACCTTTTTGTTTCCATTTTTCAGCGTTTGGAAATTGAGGATATAACAACCCGGTTATATACAAGGCCAAAGTTTCAGTAATAGCATGATTGTTTCTAACTGCTATTCTTGAAAAATGAATGTTTTTGTATACATGATCCATTTGCCAGTAAATAGCAAACTGAATTTCATTAAAAATATCTTCTGTAAGAAAAGAGGATTCCCGATAATAATGTAAAGCAAAAGTCCAGTTAAGAATTCGTAATGAAATTTCCTGGCTGCAACGGTAATTAGGCCCGCAATTAATAGGGTTAGCATTGATCCAGGAAAGAATTTCTGCAAAAACCAGACCGGCGCAATCTTCATTAAAATGGTAATCATAACGAATAATATCATACAAAAAAGAAAACCTTGATTTTTCCCAAACGTATTTAATATCTCCGGCTTCCTTAGAATAATCCGCAATCTGTGTCCAGTGTTTATTATTATCGTACTGAAAGTTAGTATCCGGATTTGTAATCCAATTGTAATCCTTACCTAAGTCATACTGTGTACTGCTAAAGAAAACTAGCTTTCCCCTTTTGAAATTTTCAAACCATTCTTTTAGTTGAATAGAAGGGCTCTTTGCGAATTGAAGAGATGACTTTTTAATAAAGAAAAAATTACCTGCTGATTTTTTCCATTGCTCAAGTTGTATGTAATTCTGAAACGGAGGGTTTACGGTGAACTTCTTCTTAAGTAAACCTGTCTTGCGCATCATCTCGTGCATCGCACGAAACCGTATGTACTTCAATCCCATGTTTCTCGCAAGATTGAAAATATTTTTAACAGGCACGATCAACCAATTTTTTACAGGAAAACAAATAATAAACTTTTCTAACTATTTTGATAATGCTTATTTCTTTTTATAGAAATTCAACATTGCCTCTGTGCACCCTGCTCTCTATGGCTCGTTAATATTTAAAAATCCAAAAGATATTATTTAACAAATCATGAAAAAATATGAAGCAGTTTATCAACTATTCTTGGCGCTGATTTGCCGTCCCACAATTCTGGTATCTTACCTTCTTTCCATTTTCCCTGAAATAGTTTTTCCAGTACCGGTTGTATTGCTCTTGGGTCGGTGCCTACTAATTCATTAGTACCGATTGATATTGTTTCCGGACGTTCTGTATTGTCTCTTAATGTAAGGCAAGGCACTCCCATAACGGTTGTTTCTTCTGTAATGCCACCTGAATCTGTTATTACTCCCTTCGCCTGCTGAACAAGATAATTAAATTCCAAATATCCTAATGGTTCTATCATATGCAGGTTTGGAGCCTCAATGCCAAGGTCAGCTAAGATCTTTGCCGTTCTTGGATGCACAGGGAAAATGACGGGCATCCCCTGAACATTGTTAATAATCTCAAACATCAGGCTTTTTAATTTTCCCTCCTCATCAACATTGGCGGGCCTGTGAAGTGTTATTACAAAATACTGCTGTGGCTGTAAACCTATCTCAGACCATACACCAGGCTTTTTTAACCTCGAAAGATTTTTTTGTAGCGTATCTATCATTACATTACCTACAAAAAAAATCTGATCATCATCAGCACCATATTTTTTTAAATTACTGTTAGCGATTACAGAGGTTGTAAAAAAATAATCCGTGATTGAATCAGTTACCATCCGGTTAATTTCTTCGGGCATTGAAAGATCAAATGAACGTATACCGGCTTCAACGTGTGCCACTTTAACAAGCAATTTTTTTGCTACAATACTGCAAGCCATAGTCGAGGTTACGTCACCTACTACCAATACCAGGTCTGCCGGATGCTCCATCAATTCCTTTTCAAACGCTATCATTATATTGGCTGTTTGCTCTGCCTGAGTGCCACTACCCGATTCAAGGTTGATATGAGGTTCAGGAATACCCAGCTCTTCAAAAAAATTGCCACTCATTTTTTTATCATAATGCTGGCCGGTATGTACTAAACGATAACTAATATTTTTACCTTCCTGTGCTGCTTTTTCTATTGCTTCAATGATTGGGGCAATCTTCATAAAGTTGGGACGGGCACCCGCTATTAAGTCAATTTTCAATATTTTGTATTGTTTTTTATATTTCTTTAAAACTAAATCTCTACCCATTCATTTTGTTTCAAACTTTTAATTGCTGCAAAGCTCACTTTTGTAGTATGCATCAATTCATCAAATGGAATCAAGGATGGGCCGCCATTTAAAATATTTTGAATCAGTAAAGCAAATTGCGCTTTATGACCTTTATCCATTTTGGTTTTTAAATCAGAAAAGCCTTTAAATCCATAGCCTGTAGTAATCCTAAAATTATCCATAATCAAAGTCCTGTCCTGCGAATACACTTCAACCCTTTCCTTAGAGTATGCTTTTGAACCGTTGGAAAAATAATTAATAGCCCCGGTGCTGCCATTTTCATATTTCAAAAGAATAGAAGCGTTATCTGTATTTTCAGAAGGGTTAATCCCCATGGCATTTAAACATACAGCCTTCACTTTGCTCCCGGTAAGAAAACCGATTAAATCTATGAAATGACATGCCTCCCCGATAATTCTGCCACCACCTGTTTTCATATCATGCACCCAACTATTTGATGGAATATTGCCAGCATTCATTGTTGCAATTATATTCATTGTCGAGGTTCCCAACAATTTTTTCATCTTTTGGATATGTGGTGAAAACCTGCGGTTAAAACCGACAGTTAGAGTTGTATTTCCATCGTATGCATTTATAATTTCACTTAATTCTTCCTCCTTAAGAGCTAAAGGCTTTTCAACAAATACATGCTTGTTGTTTTGCAAACACTCCAATACCATTCGTGCATGCAGGTTATGGCGGGTGGTTATCATTACCAGTGCTACTTCCGGATCATTTATTGCCTGTTTATAATCTGTAGTGCTTTTACTAATAGAATATTTTTTTGCTAATGCAGTTCCTGAAACTCCTTTTGCACTAGCTATAATAACTAAAGCTGCATTCGCTTTTTTCAAAGCAGGCAGCATAGTCATAGAAGTAAAATTTCCTGCGCCGATAATTCCAATGCCCGTTTTTCCCTTTTGAAACGATCCAGATGAAATTTGAATTACAGAACTATTATTAGAAACTTCAGGATACATTAATATAGAAGCTATAGGCCCTTTATTGCTGATATTATCATAAATACTTTTATAATCTTCCAGGGAAACCTTTTCAGTTATTAAAGATTTCACCTCTAATTTACCAGTTGATATAGCCTCTAAGATGGTTTGAAAATTTCTCTTCTCGGTCCACCTTACAAACGGTAAAGGATAATCATTCCCCTTCTGCTCATAATCTTCATCATAACGGCCAGGGCCATACGAACATGAAACCTGGAAACTCAATTCTTTTTCATAGAATTCAGAACGGCTTATATGTAGGTCAATAACCCCTATAAGAATTATTCTACCTCTCTTGCGGCTCATTTGCGCCGACTGGGAAATAATATCATCAGTTTTAGCAGACGCAGTTATGATAACTGCATCAGCTCCGGTGCAACCTGTTATTTCCATCACAAATTTTACAGTATCTGTTCCATCTATAGGATTGATACAAATGATTCCTTTTTTTTCTGCTAATTCTATTTTATTCGGATCAATATCAATACCTATAACCCGGCACCCATTAGCGATCAATAATTCTGCAGTTAATAAGCCAATTAATCCTAAACCAGTTACAACAATCGTTTCACCAAAAGTAGGATTGCATAAACGAATACCTTGCAAACCTATAGAACCTATTACAGTAAATGCGGCCTCATCATCTGACACATTACCAGGAATATGAACAACTAAATTCTGAGGCACATTTACATACTCTGCATGTTGCCCGTTTGAAGCAACGCGGTCACCAATTTTAAAATCAGTAATTCCTTCACCGACTCCTATTACTTTCCCCACATTACAATATCCTAAAGGAAGTGGCTGCCCCAATTTATTGAAAACCGCTTCCAGCGTCGGTAAAAGCCCATCTGATTTTATTTTATCTAAAACCTGTTTTACTTTATCAGGTTGCAGCCTTGCTTTTTGGATAAGGTTATTTTTTCCAAATTCAATAAGCATACGCTCTGTGCCTATTGATACAAGTGAGCGGGTAGTTTGAATTAGAACACTTCCTGAACTTACCTGCGGGGCCGGTATTTCTTCCAAAGTGGTAGCTCCTGTTTTAAAGGATTGGATTATTTGTTTCATTCTTGTACCGGGTATAATGCTTTTTTTTCTGAACTATTTGGATAACTGATTAAAACGGCACGGTATCTTCCCTTAAAAACAAAAAGGCTGCCTGCTGCTGCACCAATTATTTTGTATCTTGATATAGCCGCTTTAATATCATTCATGCTACCTGCACCGCCCAAAACTGTTATTGGCACTTCCGTTAGCTCCCGAACTATATCCATCAATGCAAAATCATATCCTTCCATTTTGCCATCCTGGTCAATGGAGTTAATCACAATTTCTCCAACTCCTGTCGTATCTAAGCGTTGCACAAATTCCTTCAATTTTATGCCCGTAGCATTTTGGCCATTATGCGTAAAGATTTCATAGCCTCCCAAAAAGCTTTTCTTCTTCACATCTAAAACAACTACTACACTTTGAACTCCTACTG
>DASYOM010000186.1:0-30927 GCA_036007765.1 Chitinophagaceae bacterium
TAATTAGGGTATTATAAAATGATAACGGCGGCAGAATAAAAATATTGCATCAATGTTAACGCCGGGGAGATACTATTATAATAAATACTACAGGATTTTAGATAAAAAAAGCAAATTGTAAAAGCGAGTTTTACGAATTGCTATATAGAATAAATAATTCCGGATTTAGTTCTCAGACTTAACCATTTTCTTTTCAAGACTAATAGAACCTATCGCATCTGATTTAATATTATACCAGGTTGTCTCATCTTCTAAAACGATATGATAAGCCAGCTCATCGGCAGATGAAACCTCTGTAATCCCAAATATTTTTTTGCCCGCAAATTTTTGATTCACTTTTCCTCTTATAAAAGGAGGCAGGGCTTCGGAAGAATAATAGCGGGTTGTTGACATTATGTTTCCTTCAGTGTCATAATCAATTCTGCATTTAGAGTCATCAGTATTTTTAAAATATACCGAGTAGTAGGTATCATAATTATACCAGGTTGTTTCCTGTACTTCTGGAAATGAAGTTGCAAAAACTTTTAAAACTTTTTCATTTACAGGAACTGCAGAAACTGCGGTTGTTGTAAGGATTGAAACTAGGCAAATAATAAGAATCTTTTTCATAATTTTTAATTTTGATGGTTACGTAATATGAGATAAAATTATACGTAACAAAGAGAGGTACATAGCTGATTAGTATCAGAGGTAACGCGCTATGAATAAGGGTTTCGTTAAGACTAAGTTAACGTGATACCTGAACCATTATAATAATATTCTGAAGTAAGGTTATCAAAGAGCGAAGACGTTTTATTTATAATTAAAATGAGAATTACATTCTTGTAAAAATCGGTATGAATGGCTAATAGCTTTTCAAAAATTATTGAATTTTCAATGATAAATGAAAAAGAAAAAAGGATAAAAACCTTTATAAAATTATTGAGCTAAATATTTTTGGCATTTAGATTTTATAATTTTAACCTGGTAAAAACCTTTGCGCTTTCTGTAACTTTGCAACATGCAGAATTACTTACAGGGATTGAATGAACCACAGAGGGAAGCAGTATTGCACCGCAATGGTCCAATAATGATTGTGGCTGGGGCGGGAAGCGGAAAAACAAAGGTTCTCACTACAAGAATCGCTCATCTATTAGCTACTGGTGTGGATGCTTTTAATATACTAGCGCTCACCTTTACCAATAAAGCTGCCGCTGAAATGAAAGAAAGAGTTGAAAAGATTCTGGGAAATAACGAAGCAAGAAATTTATACATTGGCACATTCCATTCAGTATTTGCAAGAATATTAAGGGCCGAAGCGGATAGGCTAGGATACCCACGCAATTTTACTATTTATGATACTGATGATGCTAAAAGTGTTGTAAAAACTGTGGTAAATGAATTAGGGCTTGATGATAAACATTACAAACCAAATATAATTTATAATAGAATCTCGGGTGCTAAAAATGCATTAATTACTCCCGGAGAATATATAAGTGATTATGGATTGCAACAGGAAGACATGCGTGCCAACCGGCCAATGACAGGTCAAATCTATGATGCCTATTGCAAGCGTTGTTTTAAAAACGGTGCCATGGATTTTGATGATCTGTTGCTAAAATTTTATTTATTGCTCAGTACACATCCTGAAAGCCTGAGCAAGTACCAGCGGAAATTTAAATACATAATGATTGATGAATACCAGGATACTAACACATCACAATACCAGATAATAAAGCTGCTTGGCGCAATGCATGAAAATGTAGCAGTAGTAGGCGATGATGCTCAAAGCATATATAGTTTTCGCGGGGCTACCATTGAAAACATTTTACAATTTCAAAAAGATTATGACGAAGTAAAAATTGTAATGCTGGAGCAAAATTATCGCAGCTCTCAAAGCATACTTCATGTTGCCAATAGTGTGATAGCTAACAACAAAAGCCAGCTACCAAAAAAATTATGGACCAGCAATAGCGAAGGTGAAAAAATAAAACTCGTTCGTACAGCAACTGATAACGATGAAGGTAAATATGTAGCTGACGCCATACAGGAGCAAAAGCTGAGAAATCATTTTCTGAATAATGATATTGCTATTTTATACCGTACCAATGCACAAAGCCGGAGTTTTGAAGAAAGCCTTCGGCGAATGAATATCGCATACCGCATTTACGGGGGTATTAGTTTTTACCAGAGAAAGGAGATCAAAGATTTTTTAAGTTACCTGAGGGTTATTTTAAATCCTGGAGATGAAGAAGCATTAAAGAGAATTATAAATTTTCCTGCAAGAGGAATTGGTAAAACAACAATTGAAAAAGCGGTTCTGTATGCAAATCAAAATAATATTTGTATGTGGGATGTGATTGAACGTGCCGAAGAATTTGGTTACAGGGCAAATACACTGGAAGCACTGAACAACTTTGTAATTACCATAAAAATGTTTCAAAGTGAGTTACTAAAAAAGAATGCGTATGACCTTTCAATACTTGTAGGAAAACATACAGGCATCGTTAAAGAATTATTTAATGATAAAACTACAGAAGGGCTTGCCCGGTATGAAAATATCCAGGAGTTGCTCAACTCAATAAAAGAATTTACTGAAACCCCTACTGAGGATGGTGAATTACTTGATAAAAGTCTTGGAAGTTATCTTCAGCAGATCACTCTGCTTACAGATGCAGATGAAGATAAGGGTCAAAGTGATGTAGTGAAGCTAATGACTATACATGCTGCTAAAGGTCTTGAATTTCCCGTCGTGTTTGTAGGAGGGCTCGAAGAAACTCTTTTTCCAAATGCTATGTCAATTAATACCCGCGAGGAGCTTGAAGAAGAACGGCGGCTTTTCTATGTGGCAATAACAAGGGCAAAACAAATGCTTTGGCTAACCTATGCAAATACACGTTACCGTTTTGGTAATCTTACACAAAATGAGCCCAGCAGGTTTATTGATGAACTTCCTGAAGAAAGGCTGGAGAAGGCTTATGCAGCTGGTAACATGCGTAACAATCAAACCAATCTTTGGAATCCTTTTGACAGGAGGCAGGGAAATGGATATAATAACGGGAAAAAAGATTTATCAGGCCAGGGCACCTCAACGGTTACCAGTAAACCGTCTTATATAGTTTCGAATCCTATAATAAAAGTAAAGGAGCATATTCCTTCACCCGGCTTTGCTCCAAGCGATACAAGCAATCTAACAGAAGGGCAAAAAATTGAACATCAAAAATTTGGTTTTGGAGAGGTTGTAAAAATGGAAGGAGCCGCTCATAATCCAGTAGCAACCGTAAAGTTTGAGTACAATGGCGAGAAAAAAATTATGCTTAATTATGCAAAATTGAGAATTGTGGAGTGAAAGCCTTCCTGTGTAATTTATCAACGTTTTATCTTATAATTTATCTTTGCAAAAATCATTTTTATTCTATGCGAAAAAGGAAAAAATTGCTAAATTTTCTTTCAGCTTACCAGAATGTAAAACTCTATAAAATTTATTCTTAGTAAATTTGTATTCTTAATTTCTTACTATGATCAAAACAGGTAACCCGGTAATAAGCATTTATACTGAAATGACACCAAACCCGGAAACAATGAAATTTGTTGCCAATAAGCTTTTATATCCAGGGAAAAGCATAGACTTCCAGGACGAAAAAAGCGCTTCAGTTTCCCCACTTGCAATGGAATTATTTACATTTCCTTTTATCAAATCAATTTTTATAGCCAGCAATTTTGTAACGCTTACTAAAACAAGTGATACAGAAGATTGGCAGGATGTTATTCCTTCAATAAAACAATTTTTAAAGGAATATATGGAGGAAGGGAAACCTGTAGTGAATGAGGAAGAAATTGCAGCAATGAAATCTGAGAGCACTAATGTGATAAGTGCCGATGATGAAGATGTGGTAAAGCGCATCAAAGAATTGCTGGAAAATTATGTAAAGCCGGCTGTTGAGATGGACGGCGGGGCTATACAATTCAGAAGCTATGAAGATGGAAAAGTCAATTTAATGCTACAGGGAAGCTGTAGCGGATGCCCATCTTCAATGATCACTTTAAAAGCAGGTATAGAAGGGATGATGAAGCGAATGATTCCAGAAGTAAAGGAAGTGGTAGCGGAAGCAGAATAATACGCCTCGTCCAAGGGAATCCATTCGGTTAAATTTCCTCCGGGAGGAAAGATTTTAAAATCAGTAGCATTTCGAAAGAGATGCTTTTTCTTTAGGCGTGGGTCAATAATTATTGATTACATTTTATGATGATTTCTAACTTATTTTTGAGCTTCAACTTTCAGATTGAGCATTACAGAAGTTTCCCAGCAGTTTATTCTTGATATTCAGCATACTTCTTTGCTGGAATTTATCGCTGTTTTTTTTGGGATTGCAAGTGTATGGTATAGCCGGAAAGAAAATATTCTCGTTTATCCCGTAGGGTTAGCTAATACGATTCCATATGTATATATAAGCATCAGGGGGAGCCTGTATGGAGAAGCTTCTGTTAACTTGTACTATACCATCATGAGTATTTATGGCTGGATATTATGGGCTAAAAAAAATGAACAAAAAGAACATATCGTACTGATTACGTGGTCCAATAAAAAAGAATGGATGCAGGAAATTCTTTTTTTTGCTGTTTTTTATTTAGTCATCTTCATTTCACTTACTTATCTAAAAAAAGATTTTGCTCCAGGTGCTATTCCATGGGCAGATGCATTTGCAAGCTCAACAGCTTTTACCGGAATGTGGCTTATGGCCCGTAAAAAAGTAGAGAGCTGGTATTGGTGGATAGCAACTAATATTGCATCCATTCCATTATACTTTGTAAAGCATTACGTATTTACAAGCGTTTATTATTTCATCCTTTTGATAATGGCATTTTGGGGATTATATGAATGGATACAAAGGGTAAATAAATATATGCTTGAAAAAGAACCCATACCAGAGTGGAAACAATAAAAAAATTTGTAATCATTGGCCCTGAATCTACAGGCAAAAGTACCTTATGCAGCCAGCTTGCCGAGCATTACAAAACTTTATGGGTTCCTGAATATGCCAGGGAATATCTTTTAAAGAAAGGAACTGATTATGCATATGATGATCTGCTTACGATTGCAAAAGGGCAAATTGATGGGGAAGAAATTATCACCAATCAATTTGCAGATAAAATAGAAGCACCCGGGTTTGAGAAAAATAAACATCGTACATCGGATATCGTACATCACAAATCAAAAAAAGCCTTTCTCTTCATAGATACCGATATGTATGTAATGAAAGTATGGTGTGAATACGTTTTTAATAAATGCCATAACTGGATATTGAACCGCATCGCAGAAAGGGATTATGATGGTTACCTCCTTTGTAATGCTGATCTTGATTGGGTGGCCGATGCTTTAAGAGAATATCCAGATAAAACTATCCGTCAAAAATTATATTATTATTATAAAGATGTTATGATAAACCAAACCATACCCTGGGTTGATATCACAGGGAATTATACTGAAAGATTTGAAAAAGCGGTAAAGTTTATTGACGATAAAATTTGATTATTTCTTCCCGGTAATACACATTACTTTAATAATTCCTGCATATCAGAATCTTTTTCCAGGTTATTCATTTGTCGTAAAATCCATGGATAACGATATGCTACACGTTTGGACAAAGGCTGTATCGTATAGTATTGTGGATTAGGCAGGCAGGAAGCAATAAGAGCGGCTTCTTTTCGGGATAAATCTTTTGCCGGCTTGTGAAAATAATGTTGCGCTGCTGCTTCTACTCCAAAAATGCCTTTGCCCGTTTCGGCCACATTAAGATACATTTCAAGTATTCTTTTTTTGCCCCAGACATGCTCAATCATAAATGTAAAATATACCTCGAGGCCTTTGCGAAAATAACCGCCATGCTGCCACAAAAAAACATTTTTGGCAACCTGCTGGCTTATGGTACTGGCTCCTCTTAAGGATTTGCTTTTTTGATTATGCTTCATGGCCTTTTGAATGCTTTTAAAATCAAAGCCATTGTGGTCAGGAAAAAGCTGGTCCTCTCCAGAAAGTACAGCAAGTTTTATGTTGGAGCTCATCTCACTCTTACTAATATAGTCTCTATGTAAGCCATTTCCATGTATAAGGCTACCTATTTGAGTGATAGTTATGGGAGGATTGATCCATTTACAGAAAAGAATATATAATAGTGAAAACAGGAATGCATAAAGAAAAACTTTAAGAATAAACCTGGCAATTTTTGATGCGATACTTCTTTTTTTTACTTTCTTTTTTTTACTTAACACCAAATATTTTTTAATTCACATGCACATATTCCAGTGAATATTTTTTTCCTATTTGTAAACCTTTACTTCCTGATTTAATTATAAGATAGCCAATGCCGGCGAGCAAAGCAGCGCCTCCTATAAGATAAGGGCTTGCATAATATCTTGTATTGGGCTTTGAAAAAATCCACGTGCCCAATCCAACTGTTGCCAAAAGAATTCCGCCGCCAAACAAAGCTCCACCGGAACCAGATCGGTTAAATTTCTTATTGTTGTCTTTATTAAAGGCTGTTATTTGTTTGTAATTAATACCATAACGGTACGTTGCAACAGTGTCCAGGAAATATACTCCAAGGTTGGAAGGCCTTTGTCTTATATCATATTGAATAAGAAAAACAGTGTCACGATTAATCAAAGTGATAATTCCGTTGTAAAAGCCGGATGCAGTTGTGAAATTTATTTCATTACCAGGAAAAAATGTTTTAATAGTTCTAAGATTTTTTTTCAAAATAAGTATATCAGAAGACTGTGCTTTAGAAAAATGCATGAATAGAAAACATGAGAAGAAAATAAAAAGGCTCTTCATCAGGCACTATGTTTTTTTATAAAAAATAAAACACCAGCCAGCAATATCGTCCCGAAAATCAGCAGGATTAACCCCGATGCTTTATTAATAAGCCTGATGTTTCGTATCGTTAATTTAGATCTTAATTTACCTGCCAGCGTAACCTTGGCAACATCTGCAGACATGTTTAAAAGAAGTGCAGTTGAAAAAATAATGATGCGTTCTCTCACAGTATGCGTTACTGCTATTGCGGTAGCAGCTGTAAGCCAAAAAGCCATTACTGCAGGATTGAGTGTATTTAATAAAAACCCCTGCAATGCAATTTTAGCATGATCACTTGCTTTTAGCGGCGGCAAAGAAATATCTTCCGGGTGAAGTGTTACCTTTTTAAAAAAGAGATAATAAACGCCCATACCAATTAAAAAAAAACTTCCGGCTACGCCGATCGGCTTTTTAAAATCCATGAGTTGTGAAATTAATTCAGAGAAAACATTACTTACTATAACGAGTAAAAAATCGCTTATCCAAACACCGATGATGAAGCTAAACCCTCCTTCTTTTCCATTATTTATACTTTGCTTTATTATGGTAAAAATGACAGGGCCAACAGAAATTATCAGTAGCAAGCCCATTGCAAAGCCTTTGAGTATTGCTTCAAGAACATCTGCCATGTTACAGAAATAATTTAGGTGAACAAGAAGGTAGTTAAAAACTACAAATTTAAAAGGAGTCCTTTAAAACCCATGTATGTGATATAATAAATTAAACCTTCGCTCCTTTTAAATATTTTTGCCAGTCTTCCAGAGTTTTTCCTTTAAGCACCCTGGGAAATTTATGTTGCCCGCCAACTTTACCTTTTGCTTTCATAAAATTCATAAAAGTATCTTCACTTAGTACGTCAACAAATATTTTTTTTAAGGCATGTTTTCTTTCTACTTCATAATCATCATTGAGCTCTTTAAGCTTTTCGTCAATCATAATTCTTAAGGTTTCTGAATTCACTTTATCATCAGTAGCAATAAACCAATGATGGGCGAAAAAGTTGCCATAAGGAACTCCTGCAACCGTAAATTCCCCGATTGATATATTAAGTTCTTCGCTTACAAGGTTGATAGCTTTATTCATATTATCTACACTAAGATGCTCACCTACGAGGCTGAGGAAGTGTTGGGTACGCCCTGTTATAACGATCTCACATTTTTCAAGATCCACAAACTGTATCGTGTCTCCAATAAGATACCGCCAGGTACCCGCATTAGTGCTTATTAATAACGCATAATTTTTATTCAATTCAACCTCGTGTATCATAAATACTTCAGGGTTGTTAACCATATTTCCGTCGCTGTCAAAATTTTTATAATCAAAGGGCACAAACTCAAAAAAAATATTATTATTTATCGCAAGCCGCATTCCAATTGCGTCCTGCCTGTTTTGATAAGCAAGAAAACCCTCACTGGCAAGATAGGTTTCAATAAAAGTAATTGGCTTGCCGAGCAACCTGTTAAATCCTTTTTTATAAGGTTCCAGCGCTACACCGCCATGTACATAAAATGCGAGGTTTGGCCATATTTCATGAATATTTTTGAGATCATATCTTTCAATCACTTTTTCCATACATAGTTGTACCCAGGCAGGAACTCCTACCAAAAAGGCAATATCCCAATCAGGGGCCTTTTCTACAATCTCATCCAGTTTTTTTGTCCAGTCTCTTTGCTTCGCGATTTTTTTACCCGGTTTGTACATACCCTGGAACCAAAACGGAATATTCTTCGCCTGTATCCCACTGAGGTCACCGGCATAATAAGTGGCAGTTTTTTGCAAATGAGTACTTCCCCCGAGCATAAGCCATCCTTTCCCAACAGAAGATTTGGGAACCTTTGTATAGGAAGCCAGGCTTAAAAGCTGCCTGATGCTTGTAATGGTATTCGCTCTTATAAGCTCTTTTGTAATTGGGATGTACTTACTCGAAGCCTCACTTGTTCCGCTGCTTAAAGCAAAAAATTTTATGATTCCCGGCCAGCAAACATCGGGCTTGCCATCAAGAGCACGATGCCACCATTCGTGTAAAATTTTACTATAATTATAGGTAGGCACGATTTTTTGAAACATTTTTCCGGGATGCCTGCTCATAAGAATCTTATCAAAAAGGAATTTTTGCCCAAACTCTGTAAACCTTGATTTTCTGAGTAGCTTTTTTAATACTTTAAGCTGTTGCCGCTTGGGCGAACTTGCGGGAAGATTCAATAACCTTGAAATAGAATCAGGAAGTTTTAATTCAAATGGCATTCAATTAGAAAGTTTTTGACTGTAACAAATTTAATGAATACTTAATGCAGATGTATCATTAATTTATAAATGGGCTGCGGTTAAGATGTTAATATATTCTGTGCTATAAATTACTGTAAGGTGACAGCTATCGTTTATTACAGGGTGAAGATTTAAATGATTAAACAAGCGAATCATTAAACACAAAGTTCACAGCTTTACTAATGTAATTATAATCTAAAATTATAGAAGCACATTTTTTATTTAAATTGTCAAAAAAAAACTGAGAAACAGGTCTAAACTTTAAAAATTCAAAACAATCCTTTTTTTGAAATTCTTGCCATTAATTGAATTTGATGCTTGTTTTTTTGCGTGAATCGCCAATAAATTTATATTAGTGAAAAAAATTTGCACTAATTTTATATAACGGAGGATAATCTATATTTACGCCATTTACCGGTATTTTCTTTTCCGGTGTTTTCTTCCGAATACGACAATATTAAAATATAATCCTTTCATGTACAATCACATTTGGAAAAAATATTTACCCATCATCAAAATTTTAATGAAAAAATCGGCTACTGAAGACCAGGTCCTCGATTTAAACAGGGTTGATTTTGAACGTGCCGGCACAGGACGCAAAGCCGGCTATAAATTCACTATTGAATTCAATGATGGTAAAGTAGGAAATGTGATAAGTGGTTCTACGCTTGCAATGCATCTCGCATCAGTAATTCTTGAAGACGAAGCTGCCAAACAAATTCTACATGATAACAATTACGAAATAAGCCTTAATACTAAATTTCAGCTTTCAATAAAAAATGTAACTCCTGCGGAGGCTAATAAAGCTGAAAAAGAAGATGATGTGCCTGAAGAAGAATAAAAATAAGCAAGCAGCATTTTCTAACAATCATTATATAGAAATTTTTCTGATGAAAAAAGTTGTGTTGATAACCGGCACCTCTTCTGGCATAGGGCTACAGGTCGCCGTATTGTTGGCAAAAAATAATTATACGGTTTATGCTTCTATGCGCAATACGGGTAAAAAGGAACTGCTTAAAGACGAAGCTAAAACTCAGGGGGCGTCTATAAATATTATGAAGCTTGATGTGCAGGTTGAGGAAAGTATAAAAGAATGTGTGCAGGAAATTCTTGAAAAGGAAGACAGGCTGGATGTGCTTATTAATAACGCTGGTTCGGGTTTTTTGCGAACGGTTGAGCAGGCAACAATGATTGAGATTGAAGACGTGACAGATGTGAATTTTTATGGCCCGTTAAGATGTATAAAAGCGGTGTTGCCTCAAATGCGTAAACAACGAATTGGCCATATTATTAATATTTCATCAGTTGGTGGCTTGGTCGGCCAGCCAATTAATGAAATATATTGTGCGGCAAAATTTGCTTTGGAAGGTCTTACTGAAAGTATTGCAACATACATGAAGCCATATTTTGGGATAGATATTTCCTTAATTGAGCCTGGAGGTGTTGCAACAGAATTTGGAAATAATGTAATGAAATATATAGAAGATACGGGTGGCATTAAAGATGATATATATGCGCCATTAATGAATGATTACATGGAGTATCGTAAAACTTTTTCCGATCCTGAGCTTAGAGCAAAAGTCTTTCAATCGCCACAGCAGGTGGCAGAGATAATTTTAAAATGTATAGAAGATGAAAACCCAAAACTCCGTTATTTAACTTCTGCCTGGACAGAAGAATTTACTTTTCTAAAGACCGGTGCTGATAAGGACGGAACCAAATTACAGAAAGAAGTAAAAAAGCGTATTCTGCAGAAATAAAAACAAATCCAGGCTCAAAAAAATGTAGTAAGTACATTTAATATAAATCAAACATAACCTTATAAAAAAAACGCATGAAATCCAGGTCAAAGAAATATTACCAAATAAGGAAAGAACAAAGTGGATCAAAAAAAGGATCAGTAACCGAAGCTGGTTATAATGAGGAAAACGAATTAACCACAAAATCCCCTAAAAAAAATCCGGCTCCGCCAAAATCTCAGGATGACCCATCTGAAGACGCTCTCGCTACACAGGATGATACAGGTGGAGAAAATAACTCGGGTAAAAGAATTGACAATAATTAGGGAAATCGACTGCTTTTTCAATTAATTTTTAGATGTCTATTGCATAAAGATAACCCTCCTTCAGCTTGCGCCAATGATAAAGCCGGTGCCTCCATAAATATTTCTTCAACATTTTATATCTTCTTTCATCATCTTTTATTTAGCTAAAAGCAATGCATATATATACTGGCTTACCATTTGAAGGGTTGAAATAAATTTCGTTACATGCCAGAAGGCCCGTCAATTGTTATTCTTAAAGAAGCTGTTCAACAGTTTAAAGGGAAGAAAATTGTAAAAGTAGAAGGCAATAGCAAGCTGGATATTCAAAGATTGTCAGGTCAAAAAATTATTGACTTTAAGAGCTGGGGCAAGCATTTTATTATCTGTTTTAAAGATTTCAGTATTCGTATACATTTAATGATGTTTGGAAGTTACCGGATCAATGAAGAAAAAGAAGCCGTACCAAGATTAAAACTTGTTTTTGCAAAAGGTCAATTAAGCTTTTTTGCATGTTCGATAAAATTTATTGAGGAAGATATTGACGAAGTGTACGATTGGGCCTCCGATGTAATGAATGATACCTTTAATCCAAAAGCAGCCAGGAAAAAAATAAAGGAAATTCCGGACGATCTTGTGTGTGATGCGTTACTAAATCAACATATTTTTACGGGAGTTGGGAATATCATTAAAAATGAAGTACTCTTTCGCATACACCTGCATCCTGAAACGGAGATGAAAAATATTCCTGCACGTAAGCTGGCTGAGCTGATAAAAGAAGCCCAAAATTATAGTTTCGATTTTCTTGAATGGAAAAAGGCCTTTGTTCTAAAAAAGCATTGGCTGGCCTATACCAAAAAGAAATGCCCCAGGGATCATGTTCCTTTTATAAAAAAATATTGTGGCAAAACAAAGCGAAGGACTTTTTATTGCGAAGTGTGCCAGGTGCTTTATAAAAATGAGAATAAAGACTAAAGCCGGATTAGTTTTATATACATAATATAATTATTTCCCTAAACTTCAGAAAAACACAGCAGGAAATCCAATATTTTAAAAGACATTAAAAATCAATTAAGTGTTTTCGATAAAATCTTGTTTTATGAGTAGTGTAAATATTGTGTGGAATTTTCCTGGGAGCTTCTAAAAACTCTCAACGCTTTTTTTAACAGGCTGTAAGGTTTCTTCTTCTACAGGAACCAATGTATCAATTGTTGCAAGTACAGTCATACCTCCTTTTACCGCCTGGTTGAGAGTTACATTTAACCCTGTGCCTACAGGAAGCAAAACATCTACCCTGCTGCCAAATTTTATAAATCCCATTTCTGTGCCCTGCTCCACTTTTT
The DNA here is from genome assembly GCA_036007765.1 of Chitinophagaceae bacterium. Taxonomy (GTDB): domain Bacteria; phylum Bacteroidota; class Bacteroidia; order Chitinophagales; family Chitinophagaceae; genus Ginsengibacter. Next base: position 12,485 of record DASYOM010000186.1, read on the forward strand.
GCCCTACCTGGAGATAGTTTACAATACGTTTGGCAACAGCGCCTGCAATTTGCTTTACTAATATTATTGCACTATCACTTTTTATAACTACTGAATGCCTTTCATTTTCCGTAGATGATTTTGGATTCCATGCTACAAGATATTTTCCTTTATGATATTGACTATATAAAACTTCTCCTGACATAGGGATACGGTTGATATGCACATTGGCGGGGCTCATGAAAATTGAGACCTGGAGCCGTTTGTCATGAAAATATTCAGGATCTACAGTTTCTTCAATTACGACAACTTTTCCATCTGCAGGGCAGATTACCTGGTGGTGAGCAATTGTGCAATTTCTTTTAGGTGAGCGAAAAAAAGAAATAATAAAAAGCAACCCCAAAAGGCTTCCTGCAAACACGATCCAGGCTATCACTGGCATAGAGGCGCTGAAAAAATAAAAGAAGATAATATTGACAGCTCCAAAAACCAAAGCACCCAATGCAATCGATTTATAGCCTTCTTTGTGAATATTCATCTCATAAGTTTAATTACAAATATAAAAAGTGAAAGGGAAGAAGAGCGTATTATTTTTGATGTGTTACATAAAGAAAAAATAATATAGACCTGTTGCCACTGAAGCTATAAGTAAAGAATCAAACCTATCTAAAAATCCGCCGTGGCCGGGCATGAAAGTTCCACTGTCTTTTACATTTGCCATTCTCTTTAATTTACTTTCGAGAAGGTCGCCGAAAGTACCGAAAACAGCGCAACAGGCAGCAATAATGAGCCAGTCTTCAACGCTGTAATATCCCGATGCTTTGCCAATCAATGAAATCGTCAATATGCAAAGTATTGCACCACCGATAGTCCCTTCCCATGTTTTTTTAGGTGAAATTTTAGACAAAGGTGTTTTACCGATAAGTGAGCCAACGATATAAGCCATCGTATCATTTACCCAGATTGAAAAAATAATTCCGCAAGGAAGTACAGGGGAATAATTCCATGCATTTTTATAATCGTGATGAAAAATAATTAAATCTAAATAAGGAAACCCACACATAATCAATAAAAGGATTGGTAATGTTATATAGAATAATCCCAGGGGCAGAAAGTACCACCACGCTGAACCTTTAATCTTTTTAATCAGCCTTACAAATTCATACCAGCAACCAAAATGGATAATGACAAAAAGAATTACAAAGCTCCACCCATTCCACAGAAGCCCCGCTAACATTACAATTACAAAGACAATTGCTGTAACCGCCCTTGTTTGAAAAGTTTTAGAATCGAAAGCCATTAAAAATATTAAGATTGAGCAGTTGCCCAGTTATGAAAATCATCATCAGGCAAATCGTCTTCTACAACTTTTGCCTTTTGTAATACAGAGTATTCTTTGAACTTTATAAAAAGAAAAATGATTAATATAAGAGCTATGATGCCAGCCCATAATGGAAAATTTTGTTCGATATCTTTTGAGGGTGTTTTTTTTCCGGAGCGCGTGATTACATAAAGCGCGGTTACCTGCAAACCATTATATAAAAAATGAAAAAGAATGGAAAGCCAGAGATTGCCGCTATAATAAAACACAAGGCCAAGTATAATTCCTAAACCAAACCTTACTAAAAAACCATAATAAGAAATATGAATAACGCTAAAGATTATAGAAGTTAAAATGATAGCAACCCATGGGCCTTTAAACCAACGTGTAAAAATATTTTGCAAGCCGGCCCTGAAACATACTTCTTCAAAAAGGCCGGGCAGTAATCCTATGACAAGTAATGAAATAAGGTATTTTGGAAATGAATTGATATTGATCAGCGCGGCTTCCTGAACAGCCCGGGCATCTTCCATTGCTTTAAATTTTATTGCCCAGTTTTTTGGAATAGGAAGAATGTTATTAAGCTCTGCCAATGCGCCCGATAAAGGAAAAGTAAGTATGAGAATTCCAATAACAATAAAAAATTGCCTGTAATTAATATTTGTATTAAAACCAATGAACTTTGTGGGCTTACGGTAACAAATAAGCGCCAAAATGTAAACAGGCACAAAAAACATGAAGAAAGTAGAAACAGCCTGGATGGCCATGATAGCATAATAATACTGCGGCTTAAGCATATCATCTGCCATTGAAAATATTGGCCTGCCTGTCATCATTTTCCATATAGCAACAGAAATGATCGCTCCTATTATAAGCCCGGCACCAACGAAACCAAGAAATATACCCAGTTGTGCAGGATAGCTAATGTTTTTCGAATTTCTGTCGGCAACCATCATCTCAAATTTTAAGTGCGTAAATTTACAGCCAATTTTCATAGAAGTAGCAGGTAGCAAGTAGCAGGACAAAAGTTGCTTAATGGCTATTAACCTAATGACTCAATGACTATTTACCCATTCACAACTTATAAGATTTCACATGCCTTCAATAGGTAACATACAACTTCCTGAATTTCCTTTATTGCTTGCACCAATGGAGGATGTGAGCGACCCACCTTTTCGTGCGGTTTGTAAAGATAATGGTGCGCATCTTATGTATACAGAATTCATAAGCAGCGAAGGGCTCATAAGAGATGCTATAAAAAGCAGGAAGAAGCTTGATATTTTTGATTATGAAAAACCGGTAGGCATACAAATATTTGGCGGAGATGAGGAAAGTCTTTCGTTGGCAGCAAAAATAGTAGATGCTACCAATCCTGATTTGCTTGATATTAATTTCGGATGCCCTGTAAAAAAAGTTGCCTGCAGGGGAGCTGGTGCAGGCGTATTAAAAGATGTACCATTAATGGTGCGTTTAACCGCTGCTGTTATAAAAAGCACTTCGCTACCCGTGACTGTAAAAACAAGGCTTGGCTGGGATGACAATACTAAAAACATTGAAGAAGTTGCAGAGCGGCTACAGGATGTGGGCATACAGGCGCTTGCTATTCATGGGCGCACAAGGACTCAAATGTACAAAGGTGATGCTGATTGGAAATTGATAGCAAAAGTGAAAGAAAACCCAAGGATCACTATTCCGATTTTTGGAAACGGTGACATTGATTCACCACGCAAAGCTTTGGAATATAAAAACAGGTATGGTGTTGATGGCATTATGATTGGCCGGGCGGCAATTGGATACCCATGGATATTTAATGAAATAACCCATTTTGTAAAGACAGGAATTTTGCTGCCCCCTCCTTCTGTAGAAGAAAGGGTAGCTGTATGTAAAAAGCATTTAGTAAAATCGTATGAGTGGAAAGGGCCGGTTGTTGGCATTAATGAAATGCGCAGGCATTATACCAATTATTTAAAGGGTATGCCCAATATAAAAGAATATCGCCTTAAACTGGTAACCTTAAAAGAGTGTGATGAAATACTAGACGTGCTGGATGAGATTGTTGATCAATATAGCGGCTATGAATTTGAAAGATCAGTAATTCAGTTGATCAATTATCATGAAAAATGCGCGGTGTAAAAATCGAATTCAAATTAACTTTTGGAAAGCTTATAAGAGAATATCAAGAGGTGATACAGAAGAAGAAAAGATTTTAGAAAGATTTCCATTTTCATCCACCAAATATTTATAGAAATTCCATTGCGGCTCCTGGTTATTCCAGCCATTTTTAATTTCATCACTTAACCACAGATAGACGGGTTGTTTGTTATTTCCACTTACATCATCTTTTCTAAAAAGCTGAAAGGTTACTCCGTAGTTTAATGTACAGAATGCAGCGATATCATCATCTGTACCAGGCTCCTGTGTCCCGAAATTATTAGACGGAAAACCAAGAATCACAAGATTCTTTTTTTGCTGATTTAATTGTTCAAGTTCTGTGTATTGAGGAGTGTAGCCGCATTTGCTGGCCAGGTTTACAATCAAAATCTTTTTTCCGAAGTATTGTTTAAACGAAATTTCATTGCCTGAGTTTGTTGTTGCTTTCAAAGAATAAAAACTTACCGGTGCTTTTTTGTTGCCCGGATTTTCTGCGGTACTTACACCCATTCCGGTAATTCCAGAGGTTTTCATTCGAATAGGGTAAGTATAAGAAATAAGTTTTCCAATGAGTGACATGATAGAGTTTTTAAAAATTTTATTTCCAATATCTGCATGATCAGTTCAAAATAAAAAAAGCCCTGGTTTATTTCCAGAACTTTTGCTCCCCCTTCTGGACTTGAACCAGAGACCCTCTGATTAACAGTCAGATGCTCTAACCAACTGAGCTAAGGAGGAATCTATATTAAAAACGGGTGGCAAAAATAAAGGTTTTTGATTTGCTATAAAAATTGTTTTAAAGTTATTTTAGCCAGCTAAACAATCCGCCTTCTTCAAACCCAATAAATATCCCCTCTTCGTTAATATTTACAGGGTATATTTTTAAAAAATATCCTTCTCCACTTACATCCCGCCCGTTTGAAAAACTAAAAACATATCGATGTACAGGGCATACTATGTTTCCATTTTTATCTAAATAGCCTTCACACATATTTCCTCCTGCATGCGGGCATTTGGAAATACAAGCGGCAAGTGAATTGCCGGTTTTTGCAATACATATTTTTTTGCCTGCTACTTCGACCCCTGCAAGATTATTTTCTCCGAAATTTAAATCTGAAATTACCCCTGCGATTTTATGCCATTTATATTTCTTCTCATGTTTCATTTAATAGCTTAATAAAAAAATTCCGCTTTATATGGGTACTTTACCTGGTACATTGACCGGATAGTATTTAATGCAATTTGCCTGAGTTCCGTAATATTAGTTTTTTCTACTGCTGAGATAAATACACATTTACCCTCTGTTTGTGCCTGCCAGCTTTCTTTTAATTCTTTCAACAAGTCCTGCTTCACTTCCGGGTCCAACCATTGATCAAAAGTGATTTTTTCATACTGATCCATTTTATTAAAAACTGTTATTACTGGTTTTTCACCGCTATTAAGTTCCTGCAAAGTCTTTTTAACAACAGAGAGCTGTTCTTCAAATTTCGGATGTGAAATATCTACAACATGTAAAAGTATATCTGCTTCTCTCACTTCATCCAAAGTACTTTTAAAACTTTCTATAAGGTGATGGGGAAGCTTTCTAATGAAACCAACAGTATCGCTTAAGAGAAATGGTGTATGCCCAAACACTACTTTTCTTGTTGTTGTATCCAGGGTAGCAAAAAGTTTATTTTCAGCAAAAACATCGCTTTTGCTGAGAAGGTTCATAATGGTAGACTTCCCCACATTCGTGTAGCCAACGAGTGCTAACCTAATAAATTCCCCACGTTCTTTTCTTTGAGTAAAAGCCTGCTTGTCAATTTCGTTTAGTCGTTTACGTAACAAGCTAATTTTATCCTTCACTATTCGCCTGTCGGTTTCAATTTCTGTTTCACCCGGTCCCCTGCTACCTATTCCACCTCCCTGCCTTTCAAGGTGCTTCCACATTCCCTTAAGTCTTGGTAAAAGATAATAGTATTGAGCAAGCTCCACCTGCACCCTGGCCTGTGCTGTTTTTGCCCGTGAAGCAAAGATGTCAAGAATAAGATCGCTGCGATCAATCGTTGTTACCTGTAGTTCTTTTTCGATATTGTTGATCTGCGAACCGGTAAGCTCATCATCGAAAATAACAAGCTCAATATTTTTATTGGAAATATAATTTTTTATTTCCTCCAGCTTTCCTTTACCAACAAATGTTCTGCTGTCTGGATGTGATAATTTTTGTGTAAAAGTTCTGATGGCGTTAGCACCTGCCGTCTCAGCCAGGAATTTTAATTCCTCCATATATTCAGTTACCAGTTCTTCAGTTTGTTCTTTTTGTATTATACCAACGAGTACAGCTTTAACCTCTGTACGATTATTAATCTTCTTTTCAATCAATATAAAACTGTTTTTACAAAAATAACCAATCTGCTCACCTTGTAGCAGAATTATGCTACATAGAAAAAAATAAGAAATGAAATTAAAATGAAATTAAATTAAAGCCCGCTTAATGTAAGTCCAACCTGGTAAAGTTTCATGTTTGCCCCGGCGCCGTCCTTCAGAAGATTATTAAGTTGATACGCACCAAAAACTGATATAATACCGTATCCGATTCTTGCGGTGCCCATAAAGCGTGTGCCGTTTATCAGGCGCTTGCTGTTTTCTTTCTGAGTGTAGGAATTTATACTGTTATTATTTTTATCCTGCAAATCTTTTCCTTTGGTATGAGCGTTTACTATAGCCCCTACTTTTGCTCCCAAAGCTATTTTAAAGCTTTTATTGGGTTCCAAAGGCTTTGATGTAAATCTGAATTCCAAAGGCACTTCAGCAAAGCCCGTAGAAAGTTTATATTTTTTAAAATGATTTGTTGAATCAGCAGCAGTAAAAGGTAAAACCGCGCCGCCAGCCTTTAAATCAACATACATTTTTTTAAAAACAATATTGCTGGTGCCTATTCCTACTCCGATACCTAAACTGAATTTTGGCGAAGATCTGAAAGGCTTATCAAGCATAAAATACGCATTAAACCCTCTTGAAAATCCACTTTGGTGACTGCTGATACTATAGGGCATTCCGGTCCAGTGGTCTGATGAAACCTGTATCATCAAATGATCACCGGAACGATTGGGTAATTTAATTATTCTGGAAGTTGGAGGAGCATCTGCAGGTGTATCTTGCGGAAAAGCGACAATAAAAAATAAGCAACTTACAACTACAAAAACAAATTTCTTCATAAAGTCTGGTTAAGGTGGCAAAAGTATTTGTTACATGGTTAAAGAAAGGTTAAACAATTAAGCCTGCAGCTATTGCACTACCTGTTTGCGGGAACTAATAATTTTTTCAGCTTTAATATTCAGCTTCCAAATTAAACCTTCATCATTGACGGAACTTTTTTCCCTTCCATACCTGCTTTTCTTTTTACCAGTTTGCTCACACGCTAGAGTAAATGAATTGTGCCGCCAACCCTGACTCGCGATGCAAATCAAGGGTAGCACCCTTGGGATGTGCATCTTTTATGCCCGTCTCTTTCAGACACTTTTATATCTGCCCCGTTCATTTGCAAAAGCCTTCTAAGAGTTAACCCGCGTGGCCTCCACCGACAATAGCTATTTTTTATTTTCCATTAAATTCATTGTCTTCTATTTTATTCGTCTTTTGATTTCAAAATTTATAATGCTTTGTGCCGGCGACTGTTTATAATGACGTGCAGGAAGGAGATATATTTTCAAAAGGAAAATGAATGACTTTTATAAAACTTCTCAAAATACTAGTTTAGCGTTCTGCCGATAGTGTTATTTATTTTTAGAGAACAATAACTATAATGAATTATCTCGGAGTTACTGATACTAAATGGTACAAGTATCTAAGCAAAATAAATCCTGAAGACATTAATTTTCTGGCAGCCTGGAGGTAAGACCAATTTTAGAATTTACTAAAGACTGGAACCATTTCTTTTCAAACTTAGATATCTTCAGAATGTTTGAAAATGGTAATGAATCTGTCAATTCATGGAAAGGAATTATTGTATTTACCAATTCAGGAAAGACCTAAAGTTGAATTTGTTCAATGCATAATGAAAATATTTATGAAAATATTTAAACCCAAACTATACACAATTCGCCTTAATAAACTATTTAAGAGAAAAACGCAAAGGAAGTCCAGGTACAAATTCTTCTATTTAGTCGGCCCGTTTTGATACATCATATTGTTTATACGGTTTTCCATCAATTTGTCGTCTTCGAACTTATTCAAATAAAATACTTCAAAATAAGCTTTGATAATTGCGGTTAACGGGGTTGCTAATAAAACGCCTATAAACCCAAAAGCTGCACCCATTGCCAGTACTGCAAATAATATTGAAACCGGATGTATTTTCATAGTATTAGAACGTACTCTTGGCATGATGAAATCAGCCATCAGCTCATCGCTGGCAAGGTAAAAAACAACCACCCATGTGGCAGTAAAACCGTTGATAGATAATGCTACCAATACCGGCGGCAATGCTTTTATAAAGAAACCAATCCTTGGTATAAATTCAGTAAAGAAGGCAAGGGCTCCCCAGACAAATGCCCCGGGCACATTCATTACATTAAGAAAAATAGTTACCGCCGTGGCATTGATCAGGCCCCCGATCAAATTGGATCTCATCCATCCTCTTACCATTACAGACATTCTTGTAAATGCAATAGTGGCTTTATCCCTTTGTGCAGTTGGAAACATTAAAAGATATAGTTCAAATAATGGCCGGGGATTTGCCACCATGTATGCCACCATACTTATAAATACAATTACGATTAATACCTCAGCTAAAACAGAGAGAGAAAAATTTCCTACCTGCATTAAGGTGCCCGGCATAGATGGGAACCAATCTGAAACATTGGAAGGATCCATTTTTATTTTCTTTTGCAGGTCAGGATATCCATCAAACCATGAGCTTACTTTTTCCGAGGCCTGCATTGCATACGCTGGTAAATTTTTTACAAGAAGAGAAACTTGGTCACTGATCTTAGGGCCTACGAGTATTGCTATTGCTGCAAACGCCACAAATATTATAACAAACACAATTGTACATGCCCAGCCCCTTTTTATCTTCTTCCGTTCCAGCCAGATGACCGGGCCGTTTATAGAAATTGACAAAACAATCGCTAATATTAATAACAGGACTACACTTAAAACTTTATAAAATAACCACAACAGTATGACAACTGCTGCTGCTAAAAAAATAGCTTTGGTAAGTTGTTTATATAGATTGTTCAATTTAAGATTATCCATAGAAGCTTATATTTTCAATTCAGCAAGGCATTTTTAGAAGCTTGCCAGTATTAAATATAAAGCTATTAACTTATTGATGCGATGTATTACGAGTAAATGATTTTAATGTAACCTTTTAATTTTTTTGTGTCAGAAAAACTTCAGAAGATCAATAATACAAGGAATGGTATACATGAAATTTTTCTTACAGGCACGTAATATAATCTCTTCCATACTTCTTTCACATCCTTGAAGTGATGTTCCGCAAAGCATTCACAAAGTATAAACCTTCAAATTCACAAAGCAATTGAACAGCACCTAGCAGATCTTCCACTAAGTTCAAAGTCTGCACATTCTTTTGTTCCCGTTGATACTGATGGTGGAATTTTATCAGCATTTCCGCCCAAACTATTTACTCTTCCTGATAAATAAATTAGATACCGCTAAAGTACAGGATACCACCCATTTTGCAGGAGATATTTAAATCTGGCGCCAGGAGGATGCGTTGCTATGATTATTAGACCTCAAGAGAATTTTATTTTGCATTTATAATCTATACACCAAATTGTGTGAGATGATGATTCAGGTGTTTGTAAAACATGTTATTCCATTCCATCTTGCCAAGCTTTCCAAATGAGTGTGAGTCTTTGTTATCAAAATAATTTTCACCAAGTTGTTGTGTCTTTGTAATGTATTTAATAAGACGATTTTTTTCAATTTCAAAATCTTTACTGTCTTTTATGATGAATTGAGGCGCTGTTTTATTATTCTGCTTGTAAGGAACTTCACTAACCACTTTACTTTTAATCAAATTTTTTAAAATAAATTTCATGAAACCGTTTGGTTTCGAATGAATGTTTTCATAAGTCATCTCATAAGTTACATTACAGTGAGCCAGCATTTGAGCGACGCTCATCTTCCCCCATTTTGCCTGTGTAGTTGATGTCAGGTTATTAATTCTTTGAATTATGTTATCGGACACTTCTTTGCTAAAAATATTTGGTAAAGCCATTGTTAATTATTTCATTAAAATTAATTTAATAATCTTATAAAATTAGATGTCAACTTTATCAGTAATTTCAAATACAAAACAGCAATTACGGACCTGTTTGCAATAATTGAAGTTAGAAGTTATCTTGATTTATATAACTAAATTTGAAACAGAACCTCTTCAATTAAAAAACATGAAACGATTCCTGCAACTTATTTACCTCACAACTTTTGCTTTAACGCTAATGACTTCCAGTTTAATAAATGGCTGCAGCGTAAATAAAACAAAAGCAATAAATGATCAGGCAGTAAAAACTACCTTACCAAAAGGAGGCAGATTAATTAATGATAAACCCGTTGGAAAAGGATGGGTTAACTTGATCGCATCTTTGGATGACTGGAATGCATCAAAACCCTACTGGACACTTAACAGCGGAATTTTACATGGTGATTATAATGGCGGTCAGTATCACAATTACGCCTACACTAAAACCATTTATACAAATTATGAATTGAATGCTGTTGTTCGTATGAGTGGCAGAGAAGCAAACTCCGGTGTTTGCATACGCATACAGCCAACAAACGCTGATAATGTTCCCGGATACCAGGTAGACATGGGGCCAGGCTATTGGGGCTGCCTTTGGGAAGAGCGAAGGGCAGGAATGGTGCAGCAATACCCTAAGGAACTTGCTGATAAACTGGTACGGGAAAATGACTGGAACCATTACTACATAATTGCAAATGGCCACCACATACAGGCATGGTTAAACGACGTTAAAACAATTGATACAGTCCATCTTGCCGGGTTTAGTGATGGTGCAATTGGTTTACAACTTTGTCATGGAGATAAACATACAGTAGTCGATGTAAAGACATTAAGCTTACGTGAAATAAAATAAATTAATATTGGAGTCCTTTTTAGGATTTATCGATTTATAATTCAAAGGCGTTGTAGGTGAAGTTTCGGTTAATTATTTAATATTTTTTGCAATTAAAGTTTGACGAAATGAAAAAACTGCCTTGTATTTTTTTGCCCTTCATTTTACTATCATTCACAACTTTCGGACAAGGTGAAAAAAATTCGAGCATTCAACTCTACACATGCGATTGTGGCCGGCTTAATTTTACGCATATGGGCGATTTCTCTGATACGGGGACATGAAGGAGATTCAGGAACTATGGCCGTACCCTGTTAGCTGATTCATCGTGGCAAGATTGGATGCTGTGGGACACCGGCTTGGGTGATCGGATAGCCACTATGCCTAACGGTGAGTTCAAGTTTGGAGGACGTTTCACCGTGCGCCGTGCGCTCGCTTCGTAGTTGATGAAGCTGGGTTTGAAGGCGGAACGGTATCCGCTATGTCGCACTTTCGCATTTTCATACCGATCATAGTGGCACATAAGCCTTTTCCCTAAGGCTATCTTCCTGGTGCCTGCTTCAGAACTAACATGGGCCCGAAGCAAGCCGCTACCGATTGATGTGAGTTGTCATTGATCAGCCCGCTGGCTTAGGATTCAGTCGATGACTCCAACGACGACCGCGATGTTTTTGGAGATGGAAGCATACGTCTTCTCAAGGCGCCCGGCCATACTCCCGGGCACCCAATACTATTAGTCAAACTCTTAAGATCAGGGACTGTAGTGATATCAGGTGATCTGTATCATACCCGCGGGAATTATGAAAAAGGATTGATTCTAGTTGGGAATGGCAACCGCGCAAATGCCCTGGCTTCGTTTAACAGATTGCCGGGATCAAAGCAAATACGCCTGTGCGGATAATCCAACATTCGCCTGACGATTTTGCGTAGATGCCGGTTTTTCCAAGTATCTCGATTAAACTTATGGTGGTTGGTTCTTCTTCTTTGCATAAGGAAACCTGTAAAAAAAGGAAATATTACGACATATCACTCTGCCCAGTAATGAAATGAATGAAAGCAGTAATGACAATTATAAAATTCATTAATTATAAAAGAGTGACAGATGATCTATAAAAATTAAGTAGGCCTCTGTTGTGAGGATATTTTACAAATCTGTTTGCAAATAAAAAAGCATTTATAAAGGAAACTTCATAAATGCTTGATTACAATGTGGGCCCACCAGGATTTGAACCTGGGACCACCTGATTATGAGAAGTAAAATTCATTTTTTCTAACTTAAATCAACCTTACTTAAATTTCCTGAAACCATTATCTAAAAAAGGTTTTAGCAAAATTTTATTTTGTAAAATTGACTTCAGTTTTTTCTCTTTAACCTATATTTGTTTGCAAATTGTTTGCAAATTTTTAAGCTTAAATTCTTAAGTCAATAAAAATTCCATCCGACATTTTTATGAATAATTTTTTACAAATTTTACTCTTCTAATTTTGTTTTTATGGTAACAGTAAAGATATTTCACGATCAGCGCAGAATAAAAAATAACAATTTATATCCTGTCAAATTGAGAGTAACCTATGATCGCAGGTCAAAATATATGGAAACCGGCGTCGAACTTTCTAAGGAAAGCTATAGCAAGTTATCTTCAAAGCATATAAGTAAAGAATTAATAGAAGCCAAGGAAAAACTATTAGAACTGGAAGTTAAAGCGAACTCCATTATTAAAATAGTTAAGCCATTTAACTTCCCAGTATTCGTTGAAAAGTTTAAGCAAAAAACTTATGATGGAACTTTTATTGAAACGCTTTTCAATGAAACTATAAATAAATTAATGGCACAAGGAAGAGTTGGTACTGCTGATAATTACCAATGTAGCATAAAGTAAAGAAAATTATGTTTTTCCCATTTTAAAACCGAGACTTACACCTACAACAAAGAGATCGTATTAAAGAATTTACCAGGGATGTAAATAATGGAATTAAATTAATAACTGTTGATACAAGTATAGAAAGTCGCGTGACGACTTATAGTGCCCGACATTCTTTTTCAACTGTATTAAAACGCTCCGGAGCGAGTCTGGAGTTTATTTCAGAAGCTTTAGGCCATACTGACGTAAAAACCACTGAAAGTTATTTAGGTAGTTTTGAGAATGAAATGAAAAAAGAATTTTCAAATTCTTTGTTAGCATTTAAGAATGCAGTTTAAGTAAAATTTTATGGGTTGAATTTTAGGCCTATTTTTCCAACAGGTCTGCGCCGGGGTTTCATAAATGTAATGGTTGGAAATAATTCCGCTTCCTGATGAGCTGTCCAATTACCTTAGTGATAACAAAACCGAAACCTGCAACAGTTATAATATGCTGAAACTAACAAGGCATTTATTTGCATTGAACCCTGATGCGCATTACATGGATTATTACGAGCGTACTTTATACAATCATATTCTTGGTTCTATAAATCCGGATGATGGTATGACAACTTATTATGTTCCTCTGGTGGCAGGCGGAGAAAAAACATACGGCACACCAACAGAATCTTTTTGGTGCTGCACAGGAATCGGTATGGAGAATCATGTGAAGTATGGGGAAAGTATTTATGCAAAGGGAAGTGATGGAAGCCTATATGTGAACCTGTTTATTCCTTCAACATTAACCTGGAAAGAACGTCTACAAATAAAAATGGAAACATCTTTTCCAAACTCCAACGATGTTATTTTAAAAATTGTCCAGGGAACTCCTGGCGGAGAAGGCAATAGTAAAGGTGTCAATTTCCCTATACATATACGCTATCCGTCCTGGGCAAATGAAGGACTAACGGTAGCCATAAACGATAAGCCTGTGATCATTAAAAAAAACCCCGGAAGTTATTACACCATAGAAAGAGTTTGGAAGGCAGGCGATAAAATCAGCATTGGTATGAAGCTGTATGTGCATGCTGAAAGTATGCCTGATAATAAAAACCGTATTGCCCTGTTATACGGCCCGATTGTTTTATCGGGCGAATTAGGAAAAGAAAAACCAATGCAGCAAAATATACCGGTATTTGTTTCAAATGATGCTGATGTAAGTGTCTTAATAAAACCTGTTTTAAACAGCGATACAATTATGTTTGAAACATCTGCAACCAGCGCTGCCAGGCCGGTTTCATTAATTCCTTTTTATGAAATGCATCATCAACATTATATTGTTTACTGGGATAAGTTTACTACTGCAGGATGGAATGAAAAGAAGAAAGAGTACGAGGCTGAATTAAAGCGGCAGGAAGAGATAAACGCCCGGACGGTTGACATGTTGAGGGTGGGAGAGATGCAGCCTGAGCGTGATCATAATTTTAAAGGAGAAAAAACCAATACCGGCGAAGCCTTTAGCCGCAGATGGCGTGATGCAAATGATGGCGGATGGTTTTCATTCACACTCGATACAAAACACAGTAAAGGCCTTCAGCTTGTTTGCACTTATTGGGGCAGTGATATTGGTAACAGGAGTTTCGATATTCTGATTGATGATGTAAAGATCCCTTCACAAAAACTGGAGTCAGAAAAACCCAATCAGTTCTTTGATGTGTATTATGATATTCCTGATAATTTGGTAGAAGGTAAACAACAAATAACAGTAAAATTCCAGGCACAACCAGGCAAGATGGCGGGTGGATTATTTGGATGCAGTCTTTTGAAAAAAAAGCACTAAAATAATTATGGACCATGCAAAACAATTCTATTAACCATTCTTGCGTACAAAGAGCAACACAACGGAAAATGATAGCAGCACCATTACCTGTAACAAAATAAATCTTCATTATGCAAAGAAGAAATTTTTTAAAAATATCTACGCTTGGCGGCGCATCGCTTGCTTTAACCAACTCACCGGCTGCATTTGTAAAGCAGCCATCTGTTGCAACCATTGAAGTTGATCCGAAACCATTGTTTGAATTAAGTAAGCACTTATACATGCAGTTTATGGAACCATTAGGCACAACGGATAGTTCAGTTGAGGCGGCATGGGATCATGGTAAAGATGACTGGAAAGAAACGGTGATTAATGTTACAAAATCATTAGCGCCGGGTATGATGCGCTGGGGCGGAAATTTCAGCGCTTACTACAAATGGAAAGAGGCAGTTGGACCGCGCAATAAAAGAGTGCCATTATTAAATACAGACTGGGGCGGCATTGAAACAAATCAAATAGGCACTGCAGAGTTTGTTGATTTCTGCAAACGTGTTGGCGGTGCTGATCCGCTGGTATGTGTAAATTTTGAAGCAGATGGAATGCAGCGATATGCGGTTAATACAAAGGGAGAGTATCGTGCGGGTGATAGTAAAGAAGCTGCCGAATGGGTTGACTATTGCAACAATCCATCTAACAAGTTAAGAATAGCGCATGGGTTTAAAGAGCCGCTAACAATTAAACATTGGCAGATTGGCAATGAAACATCTTATCGCCCAGGCAAAGGGTTTGATAACATCACTGCCGCGAAAAAAACAGTTGAATTTGCAAAAGCTATGCGCAATGTTGATCCTGAATTACAATTGATAGGTTGGGGTGATAGTGGGTGGAGCAAAATGTTATATGAAGCAGCAGGCGAACATATTAATTACATTGCATTTCACCACATGTTTAATCCTGGAGAAGGCCTTTCATATTCTCCTGTTCGTAATAATGAGTACCGCAAAGATGCGGCTGCAACATGGGAAGTATTAATGAATGGTTATAAAATACATGAACGAAAGATCAATAAACTGAGAGATGAAACTGCGGCTTATAAAATACCACTTGCATTAACAGAATGTCATTACAGTATCGAAGGCAGAAACCGGTGTGAAGTGCTGTCATCATGGGCTGCGGGCGTATCGTATGCAAGAATTATGAACCTGCACGAAAGAAATGGAGATGTGCTGAAGATTGGTACGATGGCAGATTTTTGCGGCACGCGATGGCAGGTAAATGCATTAATGATACCTGTGCCGGAAGGAGAAGCTTTCCTGATGCCCACCGCTAAAATAATGCAGTTATACAAACAGCATACAGGCAATCATTTTATAAAAGTAAATGCAGCACCTGCTCAGTTAGATGTAACTGCAGGCAAAACGGGAAATACCATTTTTCTTCATGTGGTAAATACAGACAGAACCAATGCTGTGAGTACCAATTTCAACATAACGGGTTTATCTTTTACAACAGGCAAAGCATTTGAGATTTCAGCAGACCCATCTTACGAGATCATGTCTGCGGCGAATGATATTTTAAAACCCAAACAAAAGGATATAATACCCGGCACGCCGTTTATCTTTTCACCCGCATCTGTTACTGCAATAGAGCTTACTGTATAAAATATTTTGTTTTTTATAAAAGAAGAAGTGTTATGTATCGGGCAATTGAAAATCTATTAAGCATCTGTTCCGCATCAGGCGGGCTCTTGTGCTGTTGGATATTCTGTTGAGCTTTTATAAAGCAACAGAAAAGTTGATAGTGAAATGAGTCAGGGTTTTATCTTAATTGTATTAACCATTATAATTACAAAATGAATAAATCTTTATTACGAAATTTTCTCATTGTAGTAGAATTATTATTATTTCAGCAAGAAAGTATTGCGCAAAAATCTTTGTTACAAAGACATCCAATAGATCCAAAACAAATACATATTGTTTGGGATACCACTAAACTGCGCAAGGTGGCTGCTGGTGGGTATGCCCGGATGATTGAACTAAAAAATGGAAAACTAATTACAGTGTATGCTGCAGCAAACGGGAACACAGAAATTGTTACAAGTAATGATAAGGGAGATCATTGGTCTGCACCGGTCATAGTTGCAGCAAAAGCGGATGACATCCGCATGGATGCACCGGATATAACTTTATTAAATGATGCCTCTTTGATGGTTTGTTATAATCCAAGACCGCCGGGCAGGAACACTGATACCTCCAAACATTTTGCCATACGTATTGCAAAAAGTTATGATGATGGTTTAACATGGAAGGATGATCAATTGTCATACCAGGCAGGTTATCAGTTTAAAGATGGTTGCTGGGAACCCGCAGCTTTGCAATTGCCTACCGGCGAAATACAATTGTTCTTTTCAGATGAAGGCATTTATACAACATCTGATGAACAAAATATATCATTGCTTCGCTCACATGATAATGGCAAAACATGGACAACTAAACCAGAAATAGTTTCTTTCAGAAAAGGCAGCAGGGATGGTATGCCCGTGCCTGTTTATCTTCCTGCAACAAAAGAAATAATATTCTCAATCGAGGATAATGGATTTGTGAATTTCAAACCCTATATCATTCGTTCAACAATAAAAAATAACTGGTCTCAAACAGTTACAGCAAACAGTGCTAACCGCAGTTATACATTACAAGACAGCATTGAAAATAAATTTTATGCAGGTGCACCTTACCTTCGTACGCTATCTAATGGCAATACAGTTTTGTCTTATCAGTCCACACAATTCAGGCAGGGCAGGCATAATGTAAATAACGCTGAAATGGTAGTTGTTGTTGGTGATGCTGAAGGAAGAAATTTTACAAATGCTACAGTACCTTTTAAAATACCGGCAAACACTACCGCATTGTGGAACAGCATTGCTGTTTTAAAAGATGATACTGTTGTTGCACTAACGTCAACCAATGCATATAATGGAAAATATGAAGTGTGGATGATAAAAGGAATTTTGGCTCATTGATTTTGATTATTAAAAATGCAGTTTTAATTTTAAATATTCTGAAAAATAATGTTGAATTAAGCATGCCATTAAAGAATGAAAAATTGCTGATTGCATGACGAACATTATCCCTTAAAAATGGATTACCTCTCTCTCACCAGTCTATCTTTAAAAGCGAAACTGCCTGCCGGGGAAGGCTCATATTAATTATTGCTTGCCCCGATTGTACTTTTATGTTTTCGGGATTACCCATGGCTTGTAATAAGCCAGCCTTTTCAAGAGCGGCAACCTGTTCTGCAGTCGGGTTTTGTGGCGATCCCATTTTTTTCCACACTTCGTAGGTATTGCTGTGATTACTATCAATCCTGTAGTGTGTGAGCTTTACTTTTTTTGCGGGTATGTTAGCAATGTTAACAGCTACTTGTTCACCGGGAGCCTGTTTATCTTCATCGTGATAATTCCAGATCATAACTGCCGCGGTTCTTTTATCTTTCGATGCCAGGGCACCAATATCTGTTTTACTCCTGACACTTGAGTCCATTACGGTTTTCAGGCTATACATCCTGTTGCTTTCAGCCTGCACCCTGTTTCCTTTCATCATGCCAAACATGCGGAAAACATTTAGAACTGGTTTATCAACGCCGTTGGTAGCCAGGTCCCTGAACCCATAAAACCACGGCTGGTCTTCAAATTCAAAGGACCATGAAACAGCACCGGTGAGATTTGCTTTGTATAGATCAGCTAATTCATATTCTCTTGCAAATGTAGCTGCGGTATAACTGGAATACATCGTTCCATTGCGATAAGCATTGGAAGGATTGGTAGCCATACCGCAGGCAGCACAACCCTCCGGATCCGACTCTCCAACAATAAGTGGTAAATTTTTAGTTTCCGGGTAAGAAACGGCAATTTTTATACCGGCTGCTATGTCACGTAACTGGGGAGCCATGTTCATCCACACCACACCATCTTTCAGTGAGGGATTTCCTTTGGCATGAAACAATATGGCTTCAAGTGGCGATCCTTTTTTTCCTGTGGCAAAATTGGTTTCATACAAACAATGTTTGATGAAGGAATTTAAAAATTGTTGCGAGCCTTCGCTTGATGTACCCGCAACATTCAACCCGCCAATTCTTGCTGTGGGCAGTGCATGCTTCAATCCATCAGCAGCATAATCATATAACTTAAAATATTCTTCCTGTGTTCCTTTCCAGTAATCTTTTGGCTCATTCCATACTTCCCAATACCAG
>DASYOM010000187.1:0-48307 GCA_036007765.1 Chitinophagaceae bacterium
TTGTGTTCCAGGTAGGTAGCCAGGGAATGAGTTCTCTCGGTAATGAAAAAGGAAAACAATTATTGAAGGAAGGTGCGATTGGCACTTTAAATTATGCTGAAGCATTTTACGCACGTATGTCACCAACAGGGGCGTGGCAATATCCAATACCAGCCGATGCCTCTCCTGCCACTGTTGATTGGGATGCATACATTGCCAATACAACTAAAAGGCCTTTTGATAAATTAAGATTTTTCCGCTGGAGAAATTACCGGGATTATGGGACAGGTGTTTCTGGAGATCTTTTCGTTCATTTATTTTCAAGCCTCCACTTCATAACAGGTTCCATCGGGCCAAATAAAATAATGGCTACCGGCGGACTGCGCTATTGGAAAGACGGCAGAGAAGTTCCGGATATTATGCTGGGGATGTTTGATTACCCTGAGACTAAAAATCATTCTCCTTTCAATCTTTCGGCAAGAGTAAATTTTGTGGATGGAACCGGCGGGACAAATTACTTACGCATGGTAGGCAGTGAAGGTGCTATGACGGTGGAATGGGATAAAGTAACGCTATATAAAAATAAAAATATCATTGATGAAAATGACCCGCTCAACAAAACCAAAAATGTTAACTCCGGCAAAGAATATGTTTATGACCGTAAATTAATGGTGCCGCCAGAGCAAATGATATATACTGCTGAAGAAGGATATAAAGGAGCGCATTTCGATCACCACTATAACTGGATCAATGCGATCCGTACTAACGGGGAGGTAACTGAAAATCCATTGTTTGGATATCGTGCTGCCGCGCCGGCTTTATTGTGTAACGACAGTTATTTTAATAATAAGATAATGAAATGGGATCCTGAAAATTTAAAAGTAATCACCGCCTAAATAAACAATCATGAAGCAAAAACTAATGCTTTGCCTGGTTATGACAACAGCTCTAATAATTGCCGGTTCTATTTCTAAAATCGCCGCTCAAAATACCCTTTCAAAAGAAGAAAAAGAGCGAGGCTATAAATTATTATTTGACGGAAAAGATATGAATGGATGGCGCACCTACCAGAATAAATCTGCGGCATCATGGTCAGTTGATAGCGGGACTTTGCATTGTAAAGGTAGCGATGCGAATTATGGCGCGATCACGGCAGACCTGATGACGAAAGATCAATATCAAAATTTTGATTTAAGCGTTGACTATAAAATTTCCCCAAAAGGCAATAGTGGCATATTATACCTGGTTACAGAAGATAGTGTTTCTTCCTACCTAAGTGGCCCGGAATACCAGATTATTGATGATATAAATTTTCCTGAGAAACTGGAAGCGTGGCAACACACAGCAGCCAACTATGCGATGAACCCTGCACCCAACGCCAGGCCTAATCCGGCAGGAGAATGGAACCATGCAAGAATAGTAAAAAACGGGAACCGTGTAGAGCACTGGCTCAACGGTAGTAAAGTAGTGCAATACGAATTGCACAGCGATGAGTGGAATAAAAATAAGATGGCCGAAAAATTTAAAGATGATGCTGCTTATGGAGCAGAAGAGAAAGGATATATCACTTTCCAAAATCATGGAAGCGAAGCATGGTTTAAAAATATTAAGATTAAAGAACTTTAGGCCGGGCCTATTTTCCGGTTTTCCCGGTTTGATTTCCAACCGGGCCTAAATGCAAACACTCTTTAACTACATTTATCAGATCTTCCGGTTCAAAGGGTTTTTTTAAATATCCCTGGGCATTGCTATCCTTTGTATATGCTTCTAACCTGTTAGTAGCAGAGAAAAGAATAACCGGGATGTGTAACGTTGTTTTAGATTTTTTTAACTCTTTACAAATAACCCTGCCATCTGCACCGGAAATAAAAATATCAAGGATAATAAGGTGTGGCTTATAGCTTTTAATTTTTTCGAACACACCAGGCCAATCAGAAATTGTTTCCACAACATAGCCTTCATTATCGAGAATAGTATTCACTACCTCAAGTATTGTTTTATCGTCATCAATTACTAATATTTTAGCCATGAATTTTGTATAAAAATTTTGTAGCCCCAAAGTAATAAGAGTTCTATTTATTTTCGGATAAACCCACAGATCTTTAAATGGCACCAAAGGAACAAATTATGGTTATTAGCCAAAATTCTCCAGGGAATATGGACCCTATTTAGCCTTTACAATCAATGCATAGATAACATAGAGCCATCCAAAAATTCCATGAATGATTGCCCAGAGAATTGATTTATTCCTACTCCAGGAAATAACAACTGCGATAATAGTTCCAAGGCCAAT
This sequence comes from Chitinophagaceae bacterium, assembly GCA_036007765.1. Taxonomy (GTDB): domain Bacteria; phylum Bacteroidota; class Bacteroidia; order Chitinophagales; family Chitinophagaceae; genus Ginsengibacter. The sequence goes on from DASYOM010000187.1 coordinate 2,273, forward strand.
ACCCGGCCCAACATATACGGGTTGGGCATACCCGTTATTATTTGCCCCGCTTGCGCATGAGATTAAAATTAATGTAGTAACTATCGCCGGTAATAATATTTTCCTGTCCATGGGGATAAATAATTTAAGATTTTAATGAGATAATAATTTAAGTTAAGTTATGCATTTTTCTTCTGGAATCTGATAGTTGAATGTGATTAAAACTTTCATTTTTTATTCTTTTTGCAAATTACCTTCGTTGTCTATATACGTATTTATGAACAGGATTAGAGTTGCCCGGGATGCAGATGCAGCGCCCATTCTTGAAATTTACGCCTATTATATTATCAATACTTCATTCACCTTCGAAACAGAAGTTCCTTCAATTGAAGCGTTTGCCCAACGCATTACCTCCTATGTTGAAAACTGGCCATGGCTTGTATATGAAGTAGACGGAATTATTGCAGGGTATGCGTATGCTATGAGGCATAGAGAAAGAGTGGCGTATCAATGGTGCGTTGAAAGCTCAGTTTATATTCATGACAATTATCAGAAGATTGGCATTGCAACTGCATTGTACGAAACGCTGCTTGAGTTATTGCAACACCAGGGCTTTAGAAATGTATATGCCGGAATAAATTTACCTAATGATAGAAGTGTAGCCTTTCACGAAAAATGTGGTTTTAAATGGTTTGCCGATTACAGGAATGTAGGTTATAAACTCGGGGAATGGAAAACGGTAGGATGGTGGAAAAGGCAATTGAACGACTATACAATTGATCCGGCAGCTCCCATAAGATTTGTTGATATAGATCCGGCTTTTATAGAATTAATATTGAATAAAAAAAATAAATTAATAACATGAATGCGCAAAGAGCTAATATTTATGTCTTCAATTGCTTTGCAAATATTCAAGAAGTTTTAGCAGGTCTTCCTCTTTGTTATAATGAACAGAATTGCTCTTCAGGTATTCAGAAAGTTTAGTTTCATCTTTAGAAAAAATCTTATAAAAACTTTTTTTAGTCGCAGGAATAAAATTATTTAACCTGCCAGACAAGTAATATTGTGTTGATCTTGCATAGATTGTATTTTCATCAACAGGTATTTTTTGATTAACATTTTCGCGTGAAATAGTATTTATTGAGCTTGCGGTGGTTGTAGAAGAATAAGTACCGTAAGCGCCCTTCTTTTCTTCCCCGTTAAATTTAATGGTTTCCTTTTTGGATAGGTTTATTATTGGATAATGAGTAATCATTTCAACATATCCTTTATCCACATAATAAAATGTATCAACGCCCATGGCGATATATTCTAACGTTTCCGGCTTCGACAGTTCCATTGCTTCTCCTTTTGGTGTTGTAAAAAGTATTTGCCCGGATAAATAATTATAATTTAAGTTAGCCGATGCCAATGGCTTGTTCTTAAAAGCAACGAATCCTTTTTGGAACTGCGGGTAGCGATAAAGTGAACGGATAAGGTCGCTGCTATCCTCTTTTATTGAATTTATTCGATAGGTCTTCTTGTTTTGTGCGGCAATAGAATTTAATAACAAACAGGCTGGAATAAAAAATAAAAATATTCGCATTTCTATCTATTAAATAATTAAAAGTTCATCTAAAGCAAATGTATTATTAGTAAACCTTTTTTTTATAATGCATTAACTCACCCGTTAATTCAATGTTCTAAAGCCGCACTTTTAGCCGGCTGACTTATATTAAGGTGAATTTAGCAGAGAAAATATTGAGACTAAATCGCTCAGTTTTTTATTAAAGTATATTACTTTAATTTATTTCCAATTACTGAAAATTCCAACGGCGCGCAATTGTATACATTGAAATTTTTAACGGTATTGGAAAAGGATTTTTAATTCCCGTAAAGCCTTATAATATTTATAGTGCCTGTTAATTATTGTTTTGCGAAACTGAATTTGAACAATCTATTATCGTTTATAATTTCACCGGTATATACACCGGGGGGTAAATGTTTTACCGGAATACTGGCGCTGCTGGTGCGGTTTATAATAAACTTGCCTACAAGTTGGCCTTTCGCATTAATAATTTTCAGTTGCCCATTAGTTAACGGGAAATTTACTTTGATGTTCAAAATATTTTTTACCGGGTTCGGAAATATTTTGAGCGCAATGATATTTTTTATTTCAATAATCTTTACCAGGCTGTAATTTATTTTAGTATCAAAATTGATTTGCTTCAAACGATAATAATTCTTTCCGTTACCAGGAGAGATATCTTTAAAGGTATACGCTGCTCCCGCGCCGGCAACACTAAGACTGCTTATAAATCCTATCGAATCAAATGTTATCCCATTCTTACTTCTTTCAATTGTAAAACCACGATTGTTGTTTTCTAAGTATGTTTTCCAGTTCAGTAATACTGCATCATTTTGAATTTTAATAGCACTAAAATCTAAACCGGTAACTGAAAGAGTACCCGGCCCTCGTTTGAATTGTAACATCCATTCGTACACAGTTAAATTATCAAATAAACTTTTATTAAGAAGATAAGTTGAATCCCATGCGTTATGTGAATTATCGTGAAAGATTGTCATTCTTGCGAGCGGGTTAGGAGGAGAAGATGCAGCATTAATCAAATTAATATACGCGATAGTTGTTGTGTCAACAGGTACCACCGGATCACCATCATTATGAGTTGCCCATACCGCTATATTGCCCGCAGCAATTGTTTCAGCTTTCATTTTTTCACCATATGAGCCACCACAAATAGGAACGATTGCTGCAACACGATTTGCGAAAGGAATGCTGTATCCTGTATAATTCCAAATCAATCCCCCTCCCAGGCTGAAACCAGTCATATAGATGCGGGTAACGTCAACACGGTAATGCAAAATCGAATAATCAATTACATCATTAAGATTTTGAGGGCTTGCAACACCAGTAAATTGGGGGAACAAGATTACAAATTTATACGACTGGCCGTTTACTGTAAATGAAGTTGGAAAAATGTTTTGTTTTATTTGCCAGCCGGTAGCTCCATAAACGCTAATTACATAGGGCAATTGAGCCGGGCTCCCGTCACCGTTTTCGCCATAGCCACCGAAGCAGAGTAATAATGGATAAGTTTTATTGCTTGTAGGATCATAACCCTGTGGTAGATATTCGTAATATCCATTTGACAACGGCGTTGTTGAAATATATTTTGGAAGCAGTGTTTGGGAAAAAAGATTTGAAGCATTCAGAATAAAAAAAAGAAAAACTATTGTACGGATTATAATTATAAAAGCCTTTTTTAAAAATTTCATGATTTCTTTATGAGGTAATTGATAAATGCAGGGAATTGCAAACTTTACTAAAGTTTTGCACGAAATATTTATTAAAACTATGAAATTTTAAACTGTCGAATAGAAAGTAAATCTGATTTATTAAACGAAGGAAATGTTTAAAAAATATATTGAATATATTTTTTTATTGAGGAAAAATATTTGTTCCAAACAAAGTCAGCTAAATACCATTTGCTTATAAATGAAGGGATAAAAATTAATTCTTTTGAAACCTGAAATTTATATTATTAGTATTATCAGATATTTTTGCTGAATAAAGGCCGGCAGGTAGTTTCTTTACTGATATATTTGAGGTACCGCTGCCATTTAAAGATTTCCTCATCAGCAATTGGCCATTGACATTGTAGATATTCAATTGTGAATTGCTAAATGTATAAGATGTATTGATGCTAAGTATATCCTTAACAGGATTGGGGTATACTTTTACATAGCTCCCGTTATTAAGCTGAATAAATTTTATAGGGCTTAGCTGGTATGTATTGTCAAGGTTAATTTGTTGTATACGATAAAAAAGTTTTCCTCCGAAAGAAGGTAAATCTGTGAAAGCATAATTCGCCCCTTTACCTGCTATACTAAGGCTTGGAACGAAGCCAATAGAGTCAAAGGCTATCCCGTTTTTACTTCTTTCCACTACAAATCCCCGGTTATTGCTTTCAGAATAAGTAGCCCAGTTTAATATTACCGTGTGATTGTCTTTTTTTCGGGCGTTAAAATCCAGGCCGGTTACTGCAAGTGTGCTGCTCCCGCTTTTGTATTGCAACATCCATTCATATACATTCTTACCATTGGGTTTAAAATTAACATCATAAGTTTGGGTCCACGCATCATGCACGTTACTTTGAAATATAGTTTTTATTGCTAACGGATTAGGGGGCACAGGAACGGCATTAATTTTATTTACATAATTAATTGTATTGTAAGAAGAAACTGTATGATCACTATCATTGTGTGTTGCCCATACTGCAATATTTGCAGCGGCAATATTTGCACACCTGCTATTATCTGGGTATGATGCACCTGCTATAGGAACAATAGCAGCTATCCTTTTTCCATAATTAATATCATCACCCACATATTGCCATACAACACCTCCACCCATGCTCAATCCTGTTAAATAAATTCTCGTTGTATCTACATGATAGTTTTGGATAGCATAATTAATTATATTTTCAATATCTATATCATCAGGCCATTGGGTAAATTGTGGAGATAAAACTATATAGCTGAATGGCTGCCCGTTAACAACAAATGAATTCGGAAAAATTCCCTGGTCAATAAGCTTTGGCGGGCCATTTCTTAAGACACTTGGTAGCTGAGAGGGGCTGCCATCTCCAATCTCACCAAGGCCGTGTACGAAAATCATTAATGGATATTTTTGACTTCCATTGGAAGAGTATCCTTGCGGTAAATATTCGTAAAAAGCATTGGAAAGCGGGGTCATGGATACGTATCGTTCAGTTTGCACTTGTGCTGCGATGGTTGTAAACAGAAACAACAATCCCACGGATAAAAAATAACGCATGGCTTAAAAGATTTTTTGACTTTATATTCTTTTAGCATATGTCCAAAAATCAGTCCAATTTGTTAATGTCTATTAACAAGAATAATGATCTAGATTTCATGGTTGGGGAAACTAAATTTCAATTTGATTCACAGATTATCAGCAATCAAAAAAGATTCAATTTGGCAACAATGAAAAGCATGGATTAATAATAAAATGGATTCAGAAATGAATTAAAATCCTTACTTGATGTAAATACTTAGACGAAAAAAGGCAAGCCTGCAAATATTAATTTACAATAAAATTTGATGGTACTACCAGGCTTTTGCCGGCTAATATAGTAAGGCTGGTTCCTGGCGTAACAATATATGGAATATTTAAAAGGCATTGAGAGCCTGGCGCAGTATTATTATTGATAATGATTTCACTTCCCACATTAGTAGGTTGTGGCGGAACCAAATTATTCGCCCAATTTGCCGCATCATTCCAGTTACCATTCCCTGTAAAAGTATAAGTTACGGGTAAATCCTGTGGAGAATTACGATTGGAAGTTGCTACGCCTGTTACAGTTACCTGTTCCGGTTTTATAACTATATAACCTGTAATAGTTTTGGTAGCAGGTGTTTGCTGGCCATATGTTATGCCTGTGGTGGCAGCGATTAAAAACAAAAACGCTAAAAAATATTTCATGGAGTGGTATTGAATTTTTAAAGTTATGAAGATTTTCTTTATGTAAATATATGCATTAAAAAAATCCGCATTATCTGATACTTAATTACGTATTGGATTATTAATTTACGGTGAGTTTACCATTGATTACCATTTTTTTTCCGGGCATCACTGTAAGCTTTGTACCGGGTGTTACACTATAAGATATGTTTAAAATACACTGGCCGCCTGGTGCGTTATTAATTATAATATTACTTCCCTGGTTTGTAGTTGCCGGGGGGATTAAGTTATTTGCCCAGTTTGTTGAGACGTTCCAGTTTCCATTGCCTGTAAACGTATAAATAACAGGTTGCTGAGAAAGCCATATTCCATTAATTGCGGAAGAATCTCCGCTTGCTCCTGCGAAAGGAAGTTGATATAATTCTTCAAGCGTTCTTAAAACATTATAATGAGTGATGGGCTGAATATAACCGCCTCCTTTAACATCTGAGCCGACAAAAAAACTTAAAACCTGGTTCGAAGATGAATAATCATCTTCATCAAAAGTCAGAATAAATAAACTATTATTATTTACGCACCACTGAATATACCCGTCCAGGTTCGCCTGAACCCATGCATCACCGGCCGATATGCTACCATCGTGCATATCGTTGTCCTGGTTAGGAACAACAAAAGAGATTATTGGAAGTAGATTGTAATTAGAGGGAAAATCAGAAAACGGTCTGTTAGATGCAGAAGAAATTCCATTTACACCTGTCCCCTGCCAGTTAACCCACGGATTGTGTTTTCTGGCATAAGCGCCAGAGATTTCTATATTAGATCCTACGGAAGGAAGGCCTTCTGCATAACCTGTAAAACTTAATCCTTTCGTTATTAATTCGCCGCCAAGATTCAGAGTGGTAAATGGCAAATTTGCCGGGAAATAATTATCGGTTACTCCCTGTTGATCTCCTGAATATAACATTATGTAATTTGGCTGGCTTGGATGAGTTAAACCGAAAGATTGAGTAAAAAGTGCAGTATGAGTATTACTTAAAAGACTATTAATATAAGGTGCCTGTACATTGCCAACAATATCACTGTATGCTCTGTTTTCTAATATCACAATTAACGTGTGCGCCGGAGTGATTTGGGCGAAAGAGATATTAAAATAAATAAAATAAATGAAGCAGGCTAATGTGTGTTTCATTTTCTAAAAAACTTGTTAAGTCATGAAAATAGGAGGGTATTAATAAAAATAAACAACTTTTAAAACCACTAAAAAAGCCGTTTATCAGGCGGCTTCTATACAAGCAATTATAAAAGGCTGGAAAATTCTGTGGAGCAGGCTTTAATTTTTCAATGGCAATAATGAGTATTGTTTGCCATATTCCATCATTTGTTCAAAAAAACTTTCCGGGTATTCAATTTTTACATCAACAATATTATCGCCATTCATCACAGGTACAAGCCGTGGTTGTATAAATCCCCTGTAAGGTTTTACATGAAGAGACTGGTAACGTGCCAATATTTCTTTATGTAATGCCGGGTCCACTTTTACTCCATAAGTTTCTATAAGATTTTTTCCTCCGTTATAGTCACCCTCTGATTTTATTCGCTGGATCTCTCTTAACAACTCCCCGAAAAGCTGGCGCAATTTAGTGTAATCATTGATATGAACATAAGTTTTCCCATTCTTTTTTACAAATTCGACCACATTATCTTTTTTCCCTTTTTCAAAAGCCCATTTAGCTACCAACTGACGGTTACGCATATGGGCTTCTTCCAACTGTTCGCCAGGCTTCAGTCTTGTAAGCTGTGTCATTAATCCATTCATCATATATAAATCATATTGTGCCATGCCCACTTCCTTATTTGGTTCTACCCCAATGTCAATAAGCTTTTGATCCATTATATAATATAGCCCTACAAGATCTGCACGGGCCTCTTCAAGAGCAGATGCATAATTCTTTAAAGTTTTATCCGTTGTTTCTACCCCAGGATTGATTTGCCCTGACGCATGGCCTATCGCTTCGTGCATATCCGTATGAAGGTCTTCAGAGAGATTTCCCCATTTTTTTATACGCTGCTTTACAGTGTCATTAATCGCGAATTCATCAATCACACCACTTTTGGCCCTGCTACGTTATAGGAATATATTATGTTGCTCAGCGATACTGATTTGGAACCGTGTTCTTTTCTTATCCATTCATTGTTGGGAAGGTTGATGCCAATTGGTGTACTGGGTGCGGCATCCCCGCTTTCCATGATTACTGTGATGGCTTTGGCTATAATACCTTTTACACTTTTCTTTTTATGTTCCGGCATTAATGGTGAATTATCTTCAAACCATTGCGCCTGGTCGGCAATCGCTTTAATTCGTTTGGTTGCCTCAAGATCTTTCATGGAAACGATTCCTTCAAAGCCTCCTTTTTTACCAATGGGATCGAGGTATACTTCAATAAAACCATTTACTACATCTATGCGGCTGTTCACATCTTTTACCCATGCAATGCTGTATTCATCAAATGTTTTAAGATTGCCTGTTTTGTAGTATTGCACTAAAAGCTGCAAGGCCGTTTTCTGATCAGTATTTTCAGCAACGGTGATTGCTTTTTCAAGCCATTCAATAACCTTTTCAATGGCTGCAGAATACATGCCTCCCAGCTTCCATACTTTCTCGACGACTTTGCCACTATCTTTCAAAATTTTGCTGTTGAGCCCCCACATAGGCTCATCGCCCTTTGAATCAAATTTTGAATAATATTCCTCTACTTCTTTTTGGGTAACTCCCTCATAAAAATTTACTGAAGAAGCTTTCACGTTATCGATATTGGGACGTAGGTCGACAAGTTTGGGTTCTACTTTAGAGTCATAAATTATGGGCTTGATCCGCTTTAAAAAAACAGCTACATCTTCGCGGGGATCTCTAGGAAGTTGGGCGGTATCGCATGATTTTATAAGTTTTGAAAAAAAGTCAAATGAACATCCTGGTATAAATTTTTCCTTACTATAATGATGATGATTGCCCTCACTAAACCAGAAGCGGCCACAATACTCCCGGAACTTCTTCCAGTCGGAATTTGTAGTATCACCTTTATATGAGCCATAAACGGCTTCGAGTGTTTTGCGAAGCATGATTCCATATTTACTCTTTTGATCGTAAATAATATCGCGGCCACAAAGTGCGGCTTCCGATAAATAGTAAGCAAGTTCTTTTTGAGATAAAGATAACTCGCTGAATCCGGGCACCTGGTAACGTAGTAATTGCAGGTCTGCAAAAGATTCTGCTTCTACTTTGAAAGTAGTATCATAGGTTGCAGCTGTAGTATCTAGAATCTTAGTACTGTCACTTACATGTCTTATTTGATTAGTACTATCATTACTGTTGCATGAGGACATCAAAAACAAAATCGCTAAAATACCTGGGAACAGTTTTACATTCCGAGTCATAAATAAAATTTAGGGTTATAAAAATAACGCTTTCAATGTAATGAAAAGATGGATTTTTCTATTATCCAATCGGTACTATTTACATTCTCAGAAGGGCTAATAAAAAAAACCGCTATGATTTAAATTCATAGCGGCTAAAAATTACAATAAAAAGCACTATCCTAATTTCTCAAGCCTGAAATCAATACGTTTATCTTTTCTGAAATATTCCATGATCATTATTGAGCCCGATTTGGCAGGAAATACTTTCATTTTACTTGCCTTAGACTTTAATTCTATTTTATCTGTTGAAAATTTATTTCCATTGTAATTAATAGAATTAAAGGTCTGGCCTTTATAATCTGAACTCCTTACCCAATCGCCGTAACAAACCGCAAAGTTTGAGTTGTCGGCATCACCTGTTGTAAACTCGTAATCAAACCCACCCGTCATTTTTACGGCTAATGCGATCATATGCTGGCTATTATAATCGCTGGCAGAAGATGCTTCCACCGTATTATTGGTTTTATCATAAATAGTTGCGTTACTCACTTTGTACTTATCGTTAAATTCCATTATCACCATATCTGTTACTATTATTTTTGTAACTCCAACGCCATTAACATTAGCTCCTCCTAAAGCGCCCAATGCTTTTAAAGCAATACCACCGGCATTTGCCTGCCTTTTATAACCTTCACCTACTACGAACATTTTTCCGCCGGGCGATTGTATTAATTTATGGATATACAAAAAACCAATATTATCAATTTTGCCTTTTCCATTTAATGAAAGAAATTTTGCAAAATCATCCTGCCATGAATTATATGTCTTTGTAATTACAGCTCCTGTGCTATTTATTGTGTATACTGCAAGCCCTTTGCTAAAATCTTTCATGATATTATCTGTTTTGTCAAAATAGCTGCCCATTATCAAAATTTCACTTTTACCTTTTACTGGAATTACGCTTGATGGAACAAATGTGTAAGTATCTTTTGAGTCATCAATATCAAAGACTTTTTTCTTTGTTACAAAATTTATCCCGACGAGGTGTGAGGTAAATTTCCCACTCATAGCCCTGTCCTTTTTTAGTACTTCAAGAATGATCAGGCTGTCAGTGCTTCCCATAAATTCTGCATTAGCATAGCGTTCTTCATCATCCTGCGGCTCGTACACCCATTGTTTTTTTTGTTCAGAAGAGTAATAATCCACCTCGTATGTGCGCTGCTTTCCATCTCTTAATGGCAGTATTGTCGCATAACCTTGGTCCCCAAGATTAAATACATTCTGATTAGTTCCTTCATCAGTATGCATTGTTTCATACCTTTTCATCAGGTCATCAGTCCTTTTATCATATTCACGGCTATACGTGTATTTTAATTTCCCATCAATATCATAGATCTTCATATCAAGAGTTTTATCTTCTCCATTTTTGAAAAGAAATGAAAGGCTGCCGCCATTGTATGCAGACTCAAGCAGACTGAGTTTTTTTGAATCTTCAAATTTTATATCTCTTACCTTATTGAGATTTTGATCCAGTATTTGTAGCGTGTATTCATTGGTATGCCTATCAATTTTATCACTTTGATAAAGGAAAAAATATCCCTTTATCTGGTTGTTTTCCATAATAGTACCGCTGTTTCGCTGGTAAACAGAATAAACTTTGTCAACGCTTAATTTGTTTTGGGCAAACAAGCCTGAGGCCGTAAGGAAAAGAAAGAGTACTGACATCCAAATTTTTTTGTTCATAATTTTATTAGTTTTTTAAAGTGTTTTTAAGATCGAGTTGTTTAATTAATTATTGTTATTTATTTGTAAGCTTTTATTGTAGTTTTCTTTAAATACTTTATAATAAGCAAGGCTTGTTTCATATTGCTTAAGAAAATAATAATTGATAGAAGAAAAATTTACGAGGTATAGATTTTGAATAAATTGTAAGAGCTGGTTATAACCGGGCTCAAAATATGGCGCAGGCAAATCCACTACTTTGCCAAGTGTATGAGCTTTTTGTGCTTCATAAAAACCATTAAAAATTTTACCTATTTGCACTATCAGATATGGATCTGACGGGTGTGTTTGTAACAATTCAATTGTATATTGAAGGCTTTGCGTATAATTATTTGAAGTAAAAGCATATTCAACAGTTTCGTATTGAAAGGTGTTTTTTAAGCCGGCGAATTTTGACTGGTCAACAATATTTTTTGATGAAGAAGCATTATAATACTTTTTTACAAGTGGCTCCAGGTTTTGAATTCTTAATTTACAATCCGGGTGTGTTTTTAATGAATCTGCTAATTGCTCATCTTTATTTAAAGTTGCATGCCCTCCTAATAATCCTTCTTCCTTCGCGATCCATTTTTTTTGAAAAGGATACTCTTTCGCGTTGAACATTTTTTGCAGAGCAGTAGCCATATCAAGGGTATCCACGTCAATAGAGTCTAACAGGGATAGCGTTGTAAGAGATTCTCCAATATCAAAACGGGAATTATGCATAAATTCTACAGCCATGGAATCCGCCTGGCTCTCATGGTCACGGCCATGGCGGCGCGTATCGAAAGAGAGCCCCTTTAGCAATTTTTCAAGTTCCTGCCTTTTTCCATATTCATTCTTCTTTATACTTCGAAGTTGTTTTTGAACTTCATCAGAGTTTATCATTGTTACATACCGGGAAATACTATTTTCATTATGCCTGAGATAATAATGCGATAGCTCGTGGCACAATACAAAAGCTGCCTGGCTTTCATTATTAAGCTTGCTGAAGAGGCCCATATTGAAAAGAATAATGCCTTCTCCTATATAGCTTGCGTTAGGAATTCCTGACCTTGAAAAATAACAATGAAAATTTTTGCTTTGCAGCAAAGGATTTGCTTTTACAATTTCTGCTACCAAATCATCCAGGTATTTTTGCGCCGGCTCTGATGTGTAAATTTCTTTGGAATCAATTTTCTCTTTTATATTCTCCCACCGGTCCTTGTATTTATCCAAAAGATCTTTTTTATTTTCCAAAGGAAGAGCGGCAATCTCTGCCTGGTAATGCTGTTGAAAACTTGCTAAAAGGGATTTTAATTGTTCAATATTTTCACTGGCGGGTGTAAAAATTTCTGATTGCGCAAGAACAACGTTAAAAGTTGTAAATAAAATAGCCGCGAAAAGTAACACTAACTTTTTAAAAATCGATAATGCAGGGAAACGGAAGGAAAAATGCATTAATAGTTTTAGTTAGTTTAAGCCGCATAAAGAAAGTGCATTAACGCCAAATTCATTCATTTATTTTTCTAACTCTTTATATACTCCTTCGCTCAATCTAAAATATTTTTTTGAAAAAATCCTTCATGTCATTCCAGGATGCTGAATCTGCTGCTGCGTTGTATTCAATGGGCATTTTAAATTGTTTACCTTTTTCTGTTGCTGCAGGATTTGTAAAGGCATGCGTTGCATTTGGATAAGACTTAAAAGTATAATCTACCCCTGCTGAATCCATAGATTTTTTGAAGGCTGCCACTTCAGGATTTACAAACTGATCTGCCTCGCCGTGACATATAAGAATCTTTGCCTTCAACGAATCTTTGTTTACGGGAACACCAGAAAGGTCTCCGTGAAAACTTACAACACCATTTAGTTTGACACCGAGTTTTGCAGCATTTAAAACTATGTATCCTCCATAGCAATATCCTATGGCAGCCATTTTGGAAGTATCCGTTTGAGAGTATTTTTTTAGTTCATTAATTGCCGCATCCAGCCTGGTTTTTGCAAGTGTTGGATCTTTATAAAACGGAGTTGCCAAATCCTGTGCGGTTTTAGGATCATTACCAATTTTACCATCACCATACATATCTACAGCCATTGCAATGTAGCCAAGTCCTGCAAGTTGTTTCGCCCTGCTCCTTGGGTAATCCGTTAAGCCCCACCACTCATGTACTACTAATACGGCAGGCCTCTTTCCCTCTTTATTGGCGTCGTAATCAACATATCCAATATAATTTTTGCCATTGAGATTATATGTTACAGAATCTTCTTTTATATTAACCGAAGTAGAAGTGGTAGAATCTTTATCAATAGTTGTTTCAGTATTGCCGCCCTGGCTATTGCATGATGTTGCAGCTATCGAAAATATAATTAAGGAGGTAAAAATTAATTTGAGATTCATTTTTTTAGGTTTTATTATTGCGAAAATATTGAGAAGAATCTAACGGATGAGTGTGCTTTTTGTTCGAAATCCTGGTAAAATAACAGCACATTTTGTAATTATGTAATTGTTTTTTTCAGAAAAAAAATTTATTAATATTAAGAATACATTTCAACCTGGCATATTGGATTTAAAAGGTTTGTTTTGGCAAAAGAATTTTAAAATTGAAAGGAAGTTATTAAAGCATGCAACTGTTGTATAATTGAAACAAACTATATTAAACACTACCGTTAAAGAAATAATATTCTTCGATTTGCGTTTTATACAGATAAATATCAGAATTATTTAAATCCTATGACTCACTATTTTTTAAAGGACGGGAAAGCTGAAATCGGCCCCCTTACTATGGAACAATTAAAATGCAGGCCGGTGAATAAAAATACGCCTGTTTGGTTTGCCGGACTGGAAGAATGGACAACAGTAGAGAAGGTTTACGAATTGAAAGAATTATTTAATCCAAAATCATCTCACTCCCGTTTTTCAAATAATAAATTAGTTAAATTTTGGAATAGGCTGTTCAAAAAAAAGGCTCAAAGTAAACCATATCGAATTACATTGAGTCGGGGAAGAAATAATCTCAATTAATTAATGATTTAATTCATTACGTTTCAATGATGGATCTAACTTCATTTTGAATTAGAAAAAAGTATTCATCATCAAAGCAGACGAATATTACCTTCTCAATTTTATCAGAAAATTGCAAAAATTCTTTAACTGCCCTCACGGCTATTTGTGCCGCTTCTTTTTTTGGAAATCCATATACACCTGTACTGATTCCGGGGAAAGCTATGCTTCTACAATCATTTTCTATCGCAAGTTGCAATGAATTGCGATAACAATTTGTAAGCTTTTTCGATTCATTATTGTTTCCTCCATTCCATACAGGCCCAACAGTATGAATAACAAATTTCGCCGGTAAATTACCGGCCGTCGTTATTACAGCATCACCTGTTTTACAACCGCCCTGGCTGGAAGTTATCTTTTTACAATCATCAAGGATGGCTTTGCCACCGGCACGATGTATGGCGCCATCCACACCCCCGCCACCCAATAAAGAAGTATTTGCTGCATTCACAATTGCATCAACTGGAACTTTTGTAATGTCGCCTTTTAAAACTTCTATTTTACCTGGTGGGTTTGCCATGGTTTAATCTTCTCCTTCAAGCCTCGCCAATTCACCTTCATCTAAATCATCGGCAGGTTCAGGCTTTAAGCTTAGATCAGGATCCATCTCAATATCTTTTTCAGCTTGTTCATGGGCTTCGGTCACATGTTCATTATTATCTGGTATCTTCTGTTGTTTGGAATTTTTGTCTGGCATAAATTTTTTTAAAATAGTTGACTGAAATATATAAATATTATGCCAACATAAAATTATTTTATTACAGAGACTTGGGTAAGGTTTATTTTGAATAAAAAATCTACACGTGATTCTAAAAATCTAAAACTTATTGAACCATTGGAATGATGATTATGCCAATAAAAAAACCAGTTTATATGCTGGTTTTTAAGATATAGTTGCTAATATATGCCCTGACTTTTATAAACTCACTAAATTGAATGTTGTTTTTGAATGTAGAATTTGTGAAGTAACAGGAGCCGGCTTTTGTATGCTTGAATGATTATTTGCCGGAACAGTTTGCGTGGGATGTGAATTGCAGGTGCCAAGTGCATAGTAGATTATAATAAATACCACTATAGTTCCTACACAGCCACCACCCAATTTTTTTGCACCCCAGCCTGCAATTAAGGCTCTGACTAATTTGTTCATTTTTAAATTTTAAAGGTTAATAATAGTCGCTAATCTCCGATTATCAAAGTAGGACAAAGGAATGTATGAAATATTTATTTTTATTTGCCTATCCAACGAATTCAGTACCGCTTTCAAAATCACCCTTATAGCTATCGGTATGCTTGCTTTCAAAAAAGTTTTTTAATTCTTTAGGCAAATACTGATCATATAATTTTTTGCCTTTCTCTTTTATAGTCGCAACGAGATTACTTTTGTCATCAGGGCTCAATTTCGAATATTTATAATAAGCAAAAGCTGCTAATCCGGCTAAAAGTAAAGAACCTGCCGGTATTTTATTTTGTATCATATTAATTGTTTAAGTATGATGAATAAAAGTATATTATAAAAATCATACCATCTTTTATAAATTGTGCAAAATCCTAAAAATTATATATAATACCACATGTAGTAAAAACACAAGAAATACGCACAAATAATCTATGAAAGTAAAAAGCGATTATTATTACTTACAGGTAATTATTTCTTATGAGTAAAATCTACTCTGTATTTAAATTATATAGTAGAACGAAATACGCTTCACAATTCCAGGGTCACTAAGAGCAAGTAAATTCAGTTTCTATTGAAGAGTATGTTTATAAAAACAGAGGGATTAAAAATCTAATAAAAGACGTTAAAAATCTCCTGACGCTCCGGCGCCACCTCCACTGCCTCCACCAAACAGAGTGTTGTTCTCTGTCTTTGAGCTGGTGCCAAAAGTCTGTATGATAATCAATGCTTCTGCATTCAATAAGTTTGTATTACCGGGATGCAAATCCGTGGAAGTATAGCCTCGCTTTGATATTTTTAAATATTGCATCAAGCTGCAACTTATAGCAATTGTTATGGTTCCTGCAATAAACATAGATATCTCTAAAGGGAAAATATTGTGATAGTATCTTATTGTAAATATCGTGGTAGCTATTAATCCCAATCCTGTTCGAATAAAAAGAAAATCTTTTCCTTTTATACCATAAAAAATATAGATAACCGGGATTGTAAATGTCAATATCCAAAACAACCAGCCCAACGGGATACCGTCATGTATTGTAAGTTGCAGGCCAAACATTTGATTGCTTAATTCCTTCACTACAAAATAATTTGCTGATGCATAGAAAGTAATCAACGTTAGAAACTCGACTGACTTTATACAAAAATTGTAAATAATTAATCTGTCTTTTTTTTCTAAGTTCTTCATTATCGAATAGGTAATTGCTGAAGTAGCTAACATTAAAAAAGGAGCTGTGATTTTTGCTATTGAACCCATTTTTATATACAATAAAAAAATAAGAACAAAAAAACTCAGGTACGAAATTGATGCCATGAAGGCATCAGCAAACCGCATGCACAGATAAAGGCATAATATCATTGACGTTCCGCTTATTAATATATAATTTGTTGTAAAACCGGAAACAAAAAAAGAGCTGGTAATAAAAATAATTACAGAGGCCATTAATATATTATCCACGCCGGCATTATAGAATTTTTTTCTTTTTAAAAGTAATTCTAAGGCTGCGTAACACGCAATACCTAGAAAAATGCAAAGAGTTACAAACTGATTAGATTGCGAAGTTGAGGACAGCAATACCAGCAATACTGTTACAAATAAGACAGCAATAATTGTGAGTAGGCCCAATGCTATTCTTATAAAATAATTTGGAGTATATAATTTGTCAGGGTGAGACTGCAGTATCTTTCTATAGCTTTCCTCTCCAATGCACTCGTCACGAAAAGACGCCGAAGCTTGCTGCTGCACCAGGCAACTATACAAATCATTTGAATTATATGCCGGCATTTGCTTTAAGTATTTTATTATAATGAATAAGTAGCCATATTAAACCAATACCGGAAAGGATAAAATAAATTATTGCGCTGTAAATAGAGATATCTCCGCTACGTTCTGAAAAGAGCAATTGTATCACAACATAGCTTAATCCTACGTATGCATAAAGTATAGTAATAACCAAAAAATAAAATGAATTTTCTTTTAAAGCATTTTTGAAAAATAAAAAGCATGCAGCCGAAAGCAGCAGGAACCAAAGAAGATAATAATTTTCAAAGTAGAACATTGCTGCAAGCAGCGATATAAGCAGAATGTGACAGCCAAAATTTTTGAACGTAAAATAAAAATGTGCTTTAATATTTTTATAGACTGATGCAAAAGAGACAGCCACAAGCAAAGTGCCCAAAACGATCCCTGAATAAATTAGCCGTGCATTGCTAAAGTCATTTTCTTTAAGCATTTGCAGTGGAGTAACACTGATCCCTACCCAGGCTGCGAGATTAACAATGGCAAGGCTTAACACTCCGAGGTGATCAAAATAATAGGCTGCTATAAACAACAGTACCATCGGAATAAAGGTTGCTAAGCCCCAACGGTTTCCAAATATTTCATATTCAAATTGTAAATAGCCAACAAAGGTTAAAAGCAATAAGCAACCCATCAATAATATATAATCAAACCAGGTATTTGAAGATGTAATTTTTTTATTTGAATATCCATTGGCATTTTTAAAACTGTACCAAAAGCATGCGGTACATAATAGCGCAATTGCAATAACAATAACATCATGCCCGATTGTATCAATATTCTTATAAACAAGGATACCCAGGGACGTAGTGAGCAATACAATTCCCAGGTATAATAAAGTCCGTAGGTCCCAGTGTACAGAGACCGGTTCCTGTTCGTGTAATTGTATTTTTTCAAATTCATCGTGAGTAATAAGGCGCTCAATAAGCAATTTTTTAAAAATTCGTATATCCATTGCTGAAATATAAAATGATTAAACGCAATAACAAAGCGACGATGAAAATATTTTGAGTAGAATGGTGAAAGGTCACCGAAAGATTATACAAATGGGAGAATATTTCTGCATTTAAACTAACCGGAAAATTAAAAGCCTTCAATTCATTCTTCTGAACAAATGGAAGGCTTAAAAATAATTATTAAAAGGTTTATCTGCCTTTCTTTTTGTCGATATCTTTTCCAATTATGTAACCACCTGCTGCTCCAACAACACCACCGATAATTGCACCCTGAACAGGTTTTTTCCTACTGATAACTGCGCCGCCTATAGCGCCTGCACCACCACCTATCACCGCACCCTTTGCTGCACTGCTCCAACCCTTTTTACGGGTAGTTGTTTGAGTAGTTTGTGTACTCGTTCCGGATCCTGAATTTGATGTGCTGGCAGAAGTACTTGTATGAGTTACAGCCGTGGTTTTTCGCGGTGCAACGCTTTTTGGAGTTCTTGTTACAGGAACCGCAACCGGTTCTACTTGTGTCATGTTGCTGGTATCAGAATACATATCATTTTTGTATGCCCTTGAATCATTCAGCAACTGGATATCTCTCGTTTCTGATTTTTTGCTATTACAAGCTGTAAATGCTGTAACGAATGCAATAGCAAGTATAATATTTTTCATCATTTTTAATTTAAGTTCAATTTTTGTGAATTGTGTTGTAACATTTCAATAAACGTTATTAAAGCCTGTTTGGTACAATAGTGTGAAAACTATGCCATGATTAATCAAATCCACAGTTCTAATCTTAAATATCCTGATGCCTGTTAATATTAACAAATCCAGAAATATATACTTCAGCAGAAATTGAATCTAATCCACATTTTATAAACTGATTTATTGTTCAATTCCAGGTGAAAATTCTTGTTAATAAAAACTCCCATTCTTATTATGAAGAATGTGAATTTATTATTCTTTATTCTATTCTGCTATTAGCCTGTTATTTCTTTTATCCATATCTTTTCCTATTATGTAGCCGCCGGCTGCTCCTACTACTCCGCCAACAATAGCGCCTAATCCTTTTTTCTTTGCAATTATGGCACCACCGATAGCTCCTGCACCTGCACCTATCGCTGCACCCTTCGCCGCGGAACTCCATCCTTTTTTCTTTTCTACTTGTGGAGTTGTTGTAGCAACCGGCTCATTGCCATTTGAAGTTCCATTTCCTGTTTGAACTGTATTATCGGTTGTGCCTGTTGATGTAGGCACAGTTGATGGCAACGGTGTTGTAACCGGGGGGGTGGTAACTTGTGGTTGATAAACAGGTGCGGTATTCACGGTCTTTGCGGGAGTGTATATTATACGTTTTGTAATGGTTATTACACGGGGTGCCGTTTTTGTTTCGGCTGCAGGTATTGGCTCATTTTTAACCGTGTTGCTTGTATCAGAATAAAAATTGTTATGATAAGAAGTTGAATCAGTTAATAATTGTATATCCCTGGATTCATCCTGTTTGGGAGCGTTATTGCAGGCTGCAAATCCTGTAATTAATGCAATAGAAAGTAGAAAATTTTTCATGATGATTAGTTTAATTGATGAATGATTTTTTTAATTACGGTTGCCCGTTATAAGTAATAAGAGTAAATATTAAAGGCATGGTTTAATTGTGATTTTTGTATTGGCGTTATCTTAACAAGCAACAGGTATTTAAATAATATACTAAATAGGCAAACCCTTTTAATCTTTATTTTGAAATTTCTTTTGATCGTGTGTGAAAAAACATTTCCGGGAACTGATTTATTTTCAATATTTCATAACATCCTTATTTTAAAATCGTAAGGTAATAGTTGCGGAATAGTGTGAAAAATATCCAGGCTTTATTTGATACGGAATGGAAATATTTTTCCGCGAATAACAGTTGTGGAAGTTTTATTTAAATACAAGGCAACCTTTTCCAATTTCCTCACGATTGTTTAGCAGATAGTGGTGTAAATATTTTGTAAGTACGATTGTCTAAAATGGTTCTCACTGGAAATTTTCTATCCTTATTTAAAGTTCGTGGAAGCAATTTTTTGCTTCTGTACTCTTTTATGAATAGGGAGATAAACTATTGAATAAAAAAGCAAATCAATTTTCTTAACCTTAAACTTAAATTTTATGCAAAAATTTCTTCGGCAAAAAAATAGCTGGTTACTGGTAACCGGCTGGTTATTTTTAATAGCAATAATGCTAGCTGTGCCCGGTTGTAAAAAAAACCCACCTAAGGTACTTAAAGATTTCAACCAGGTAAACCTGGTAGCCAATACTACCGGATATGACGCAACCCGTATTGACCCGGCTTTTATAAACGGCTGGGGAATAGCATTCAGCCCAGGTGGCACAGCATGGGTTTCTGTTGAAGGCTCCGGGCTAAGTGAAGTTTGGGATAAATTAGGGAACGTATTACTTCCCGCAGTAACCATACCTACAGTAGGCGATGCTGCTACAGGCGGCCATCCATCAGGGCAGGTATTTAACAACACTCCTGATTTTAAGCTTCCCAATGGAAACAAGGCCGTATTTATTTTTGCGGGCCTGGATGGAATTATTTCAGGATGGAATGGGGGCCCGGCAGCAGTAACGGCTCTCGATGATTCTAAAAGCGGCGCCGTGTATACAGGAATCGCACTCGCATCAGTTGACGGAGCTAACTTTTTATATGCTGCCAATTTTAGTGCAGGTAAAATTGATGTGTACGATAAAGAGTGGACAGAAGTAGATAAGCCGTTTACAGATCCAAATCTTCCCCCGGGTTATTCACCATTCAATATTCAAAATATTGGCGGTTGGTTATATGTAATGTATGCCAAGGTAGGTCCGGATGGAGACGAAGAAAAGGGACCAGGCAACGGCTATGTTGATATATACAAACCTGATGGCTCGTTGGTAAAGCGTTTAGCATCTAAAGGAGCGCTGAATGCGCCCTGGGGCGTTGCACAGGCAACTGCTGAATTTTTTGACCAGGACATGGAAATGCCAAATGTGCCCAACGCAATTCTTGTAGGTAATTTTGGTGATGGGCGCATTAATGTTTATGATCAGTCCGGCAATTTCATTGGGCCACTTCGCTCAAAGCACAAGCCTTTGGAAATTGACGGATTGTGGGGTATTTCATTTGCCCCGGCAACAGCAACAACAGTTCCACAGAACTGGCTTTATTTCGCAGCTGGCCCTAAAGATGAAACCAATGGACTATTCGGCTATATATCAAAATAAAATTTCCTATTAAATTAAAAAGGCCGGATTTTCCGGCCTTTTTAATTTAATAGCCACTTTAATTTTATTCAGAACAGAAACTACAATAAAGGGATATTTACCTCATCATTCCTGCCAGCTTTATGCAGTATGCAGGATTTTTTTTACTTATTGGAGTAGGGGTGATATAGCCTGTCCCTGCTAACTTCTTTCCATGAACTACAACCTGCCAGGCCAAGCGTAAGATCAATATCGGCAAGTAAATTTGCCAGCACCTCTTTTATACCCTGCTCGCCTGCAACAGCCAGCCCATATGCATAAGGGCGTGCAATAAGAACTGCTTTTGCACCTAATGCCATGGCTTTAAAAACATCAGCTCCCCTGCGGATACCACTGTCAAATAGTATTTCGGTTTTTTCTCCAACCACATCAGCTATTGAAGCCAGTGTATCCAATGCACCAATAGCGCCATCTAATTGCCTGCCCCCATGGTTTGAAACAATTATTCCATCAGCACCATGATCAATTGCTTTTTTTGCATCATCCGGATTCTGAATGCCTTTAAGAATGACCGGCAGTTTTGTACAATCCCTTATAACAGAAAGATCATTCCATGTAGAAGAAGGGTTTGAAAAACAATTGGCAAAATGTATCATGGTTTGCATTTTATCTTCTGCCGGATCGCCAACTTGCGCAAGAAAAACGGGATCTGTAAAATAATTAGCCAATCCTTCATTATACAAAAAAGGCAGGTAAGCATTTTGAATATCACGTTCTCTCCAGGCAAATAATCTTGTATCGAGTGTTACCACGATGGCGCTGTAGCCAGCTTTCTCTGCACGGCTGATGATGCTTCGGGTAAAATCATTGTTACGTCCCCAATACAATTGAAACCAATGTGGATGATCACCATGTACACTTGCAATTTCTTCAATCGTTTTGGATGATACAGTGCTTACAACCTGTGGCACCTGCAACGCTTTGGCTGCACGGGCAACAGCCACTTCAGCATCAGGATGTGCGATTGATAAAACGCCTACCGGCCCAAGCAAAACAGGGGAGGGTAATTTTATGTCAAACAGTTCAATTGCAATACTACGCATTGAAACATCACCCATCATCCGGGGTATTATCTGCCAGTTGTTGAAAGCTTCTTTATTATTAGCAATTGTTGATTCGCCACCAGCGCCACCAGCTATATACCCAAAGGCTTCAGGTGTCATCATCTCACCTGCTTTTTTTTCCAGTTCTTCAAATGAAACAGGTATTTGTGGCTTAATATTTTGTGTCCCTGCAAAATAAATCTGCAGTTGATATTTCATACTCCCGGACAATTCCTCAATGGTGGATGTGTTCATATGCTATCTTTTACAGCCTAAATAATTTCTTTCTTTCGTGTATCCGTTCCCGTAAAGTATTAAAGAATAGCTGCCGGTCTTTTTCACTTATCTCACTAATAAGCATGGATTTTCTCAGTAATACTTTCAGAGTCTCAAAAGTATAATTAATAAATTCTTTATTGTTGGTCATCATATAATTTATAACATTATGATTAAGAAAAACCATTTTTTCTCCATCAAGCTCAACTAAAATTGTATTGTCGCCTAACACGAATTCGTTAATGTACACATTGTATTTTACTTTCTCTTTTTGATCGGGCTTGCCAAAAGGAAATTTATATCCATACTCTACCATTAGTTCTATATAGTCAACCAGCTTTTCAAGACAGCTATAAACAGTTTCACTATCCTGCTGTGATTTAAAAATACGTGATTCCCTGTAATAATCTATTTGCCTTATCGTGGTATTAATGCAATCGAGATTCCATATTTCTACAGAAGGGATCTTAAGGTAGAGGTCGGAAATTTTTTTACCCGTATTATTAAAAATATCTATAAAATCTTCAATTAAAAATTGCCCTTTATTAAATTTTGGATAGTCGAGATCATAACGGCTCCAAAAATAACATTTGAAGGCAGCCAGTTCAGGAAACATAAAGTGATGAAAGATGGGAATGTCCTTATTGAGATAATACATTTTTTTTCTTTCGCAGGCATGAATAATTCAAGCTGGCGTAAAATTCCCTGCAAGTAGTTTTCAAAATCAAAAGTTCCACGATCAATATTTCTGCCCCAAAAAGTTAAGGAATCATTTTGAAGATGCAGGAAGCTGTCTAGCGAGATTTTATAATGTGCCGAAAGAATTTGTATTTCATCGAAGGTTAAATGCTTCTCCCCTCTTATGCGGCGATAGGCGCTGTCATTGCTTATATTCAATTGCCCGGCTATTGCATCAACCAGCGACAGGTGCGGCGGCAGTTGATTTTTTATTTGTTTTAAAAAGGCTGTTTGAAGTTCTGCCGCGTTCACGTTGGATATCATTTTTTATATTTAAATGTTATTTAATGCAGCTTTTGCAATAAAGGCATGCAGAGATAGCCTGCAAATTTTGAAAAAAGCTCTTTAGGATGTAATATCTTAGGTGAAAAATTATTGGCTGGAAATTATCTTAATCCAAGCCTCGCCATCAGCAACTCTTTCTTCGTTTTACTTACTGAAAGTCTTTCACCACTTTTCAATACAATATACCCACCATCACTTCTCAGAAATTGAGAAATGTAGGTAACATTTACCAGTGTGGAATGGTGTATCCGTTGAAATATTTCCGTTGGTAATAATTCCGCAACATCTCCAAGTGTTCTTGAAATAAGCATGGGCCTTTTTTCCCTGATGAAAACTTTGGTATATGCTCCTTCAGCATGACAATATATAATAGATGATACTTCAACGAATTCATACCCTTCTCTTAATGGCAGCGCAATTTTTTGTTCATTTGATGATTGGCGGATATTTTGCAAAAGGTTATTGATATGAGGCAGGCTGCTGCCTTGTTCAAATTTCTTTTCCACTTTCTGGACGGCCGCTTTTAGATCTTCCGCATCAATAGGCTTTAATAAATAATCTACGGCGCTAATGCGAAATGCCCTGGCGGCGAATTCATCGTGTGCAGTAGTGAAAATGATTGAGAAATTAATATCTCCTAATATTTCCAGTAATTCAAATCCATTCATCCAGGGCATTTCGACATCGAGAAAAATAAGGTCTGGTTGTAGCTTTTTGATCGCCATAATTCCTTCCTTAGCGGAGTTAGATGTTTCTATTATTTCTATAGAAGGGCAATGTTGTCCAAGGTCTTTCACCAAAGACTTTACACAATGTTGCTCGTCATCAATAATTATGGAACGTATCATTCTGTCTCCTCCTCAATTTTAATGATAACTTTTGTCCCTGATGAATTACCCATTGCATCTCTCTTGTCGATAATTTCCATTCTTGCATGTCTTTGCCTGAGCAGGTTATCTAATTCAAGTCTTGATTGAGTAAGGTTTACTCCTTTGGAATCATGCGGAAGTTTCGTAGCTGCTTTATTTTTTTGTGACACTTCTCTTCCAATTCCATCATCTTCAACAATGATGTTTACATATCCATTACTTCGGGTAACATTAAGCGATATTTTTCCAGCCCTTGCGGCAGGTACTATCCCATGCCAAATAGCATTTTCAATAAATGGCTGAATAATAAGCGCTGGAATGTACACGGATTTTAAGTCTATTTCAGGGTCCATATTTATTGTATAACTAAATGCGGAATCAAACCTCATTGCTTCCAGTTGAAGATAAAATTTACAGGTTTCAATTTCATCATATAAGCTTATTTCCTTTTTATCCGCGTTATTAAATAAGGTTCTTATGAGTTTGGAAAATGTGGTGAGATATTTTACGCCTTTTTCTATTTCCTCCTCCTGCATAAGTGCCTTGATTGAATTAAGACAATTAAAAACAAAATGAGGGTTCATTTGGGCACGCAAAGCTTTCGCCTCAAGTTCAAACAATTTATTTTCATAAGTCGTCTTTAAGCGCTCCTGCCTTTTTAAAATATTTTTAATTTTAGAAAGCAGTTCATCCACACTAAATGGCTTGGTCAAATAATCATCTGCTCCTTTTAGCAAACCTGTCATCCTGCTTTCATAGGTAGTCCTGGCAGATAAAATAATAAATGGGATGTGTGAAGTTGTTGGAGTGGTTTTTATTTTCTCACAAAATTCAAAGCCGTCCATCACCGGCATCATTACATCGGAAATAATAACATCAGGAAGCCGGGATGCCGCCGTGTCAAATCCTTCTGCCCCATTGGACACTGTGACGACATGGTATAAATTATCAAGGCTGT
The DNA here is from genome assembly GCA_036007765.1 of Chitinophagaceae bacterium. GTDB lineage: Bacteria > Bacteroidota > Bacteroidia > Chitinophagales > Chitinophagaceae > Ginsengibacter. Next base: position 27,325 of record DASYOM010000187.1, read on the forward strand.
TGCTAATAAAGTCTTTCAGCTCGGGGTTATCTTCTGCCACAAGAATCAAGGAGATATTTTTTTCTGTATTTCTTAAAATATTTTTTGGGCTGGTGCCATTACCTGAAAACCTTATGCTTGTTGCAAGAGAAGGCAATGCAGGAAAATCTTCTTTGCCTTGTGCCGATAATAAAGTTGTGTTGACAGTAAAAACAGCGCCTTTTCCTTCTTCGCTTTTTATTTCGAAAGTCCCCTTCATCAACTTCACCAGTTCATTTACCAGCGACAAACCAATTCCCGTTCCTTCATATTTTCTTGTGAGATTATGATCGGCCTGGTAAAACCTGTCGGTGATAAAAGGAAGTTGATTTTTTTGAATGCCAATGCCATTGTCCTTTACAGAAAGCTGAATGGTGGCTGATTCCGCTGAATCAGTTATTATTTTAACCGTAACAAAAACAGCACCGCCCGGTGAAGTAAACTTTAATGCATTGCTAAGAAGATTGCTTATTATTTTTTTCCATTGTTCTGGATCAAACAAATAGTCACCATGTAAGTCACTCTCAAACCTTAACCCTATTTGTTTTTTTGCTGCATCTTCTTCAAAGGTTTTTAAAATGTCACTGATGTAATTTCTAAAATCTCCTTTTGACAATGAAATGTTCATCTTGCCGGCATCGAGTTTTGAAATATCAAGAAGCTGGTTGATTAAATTAAGAAGGTAGCCGGAGTTTTTGCAAATGCTTTCTAAAAATTTCGGAGTATCATCCAGTTCTTCCGGATGCTGCAAATAAAATTCAGCGGGCGACATGATCAATGAAAGAGGGGTTCTTAATTCATGTGTGATATTTGTAAAAAACTTCTCCTTCATTTTATCAATTGCCCGCAACTTTTCCGCTTCCTTTTGGTCGAGAATCATTTTATGTTTTAATCTTAACTGCCTTATACGCGTCCATGCAAGAAAGCTGATGATAATACCAATTACTGAAGCAATAATTAGCATAAGTTTTGTTCTTGCAGTTTCTTTGGCATCTGCTTCTGCCAGTTCTTTTTCCCTGGTTTGTTCATTGAAAGTGAGCATTTGTATCTGCCTTATTTTTTCAATGCTGGCCATGCTGTCTTTTGCAGTGGTAGCTATTTTAAAATACCTGAATGCCTCAGATTCATTATTTAAACTATTATGTAAAGTATAAAGTAATGATGAAGCATTGTATATATTTTCCTGGTCATTATACTCCTTTGCGTTTCGTAAAGCTTTTTTAGCATAAAGAACAGCCGAATCGTTTTGGTTTCTTTTTTGAAAAATGTTTGCCATATTATAAAACACGAAATCTATGTCTCTGTTATTTTCATCATATTTATAAAAATCACTAATATATTGGCGGTAATAATTCAATGATAATTGATCTTTATTTTTTACCAGATAGATGTCTCCTAACATTCTTAATGAATAATCAATGACATATCTAAGCGACATTTTACTTGCCAGTTGGTAACCCTTTTGTACATAGATCAAGGCAGAATCAGGCTGCTTCATTCTTAAGTATATATAACCAATATATACAGTTGCAAATGCCGGGCTTTCAAGATCAATTTCGGGATGGTTATTGAGTTCAAAAAGCTGCTTAGCTTTGAAAAAGTGATTAATTGCCTGCCTGTAGTCTCCAAACGCCACATAATTAAAACCAAATTGCTGATGCGCGTGCGCCATTTGTGGAAGATCATGAAGGCTCTCACTTAATACTAAAACCTTTGATGCATATTCCAATGATTTTGTATAGTCGCCTGTTACATAATATAAATAATCTATTGTACTCATATTATAGCATTGCCTCAAAGGCGAATAATTATTTTTTTGATTTAACTCCAGTGCCTGTTTATATGTAATGATGCTTGAATCAAGTCTTCTTTCATCCCGGTATGCTTGTGCTAGATTTTCATAAAATCCTATTTTACCTGTATCATTTTTGGTATTGGCTATTAAGATTTTTAAACTATCTATTTTTTTTCTTAACGTACTTTGAGTATTTACTTCCGTCCTTTCGTTTTTATTATCAATCAAAGTATCATTTTCTGCATAAGTAGCCGTATAAATATTTATATTATTAAATGAATTGTAAAGCAGTGTTGCAGCATCATATATATTTTGCTGGTCCTGGTATTCTTGTGCATTGTTCAGTCCTTTCTTAGCATAAAAAATTGCGGAATCATTTTGATTTCTTTTTTGAAAAATCTTTGCCATGCTATTAAACACAAAACCTAAATCCCTGTTTCTTTCTTTATACTTTACAAAGTCAGGAATGTACTGCCTATAGTAATGTAAAGCTGTTGCATTGTCCCCTTTTGCAAAAAAGATGTCGCCCAATAGTCTTTCAGCAAGGAGAATGTAACCACCGTCAGAAGCGGTTTTACCGAGCGCATAACCTTGCTTTGCGTACAGTAATGCAGAATCAGTCTCTTTCATTTTTAAGTAGGTTGCGCTTATGCATAAGATTGTGTAAATATTGTCCGGAGGCTGGTTCCTACCCTTGTAATAAATTTCCCAAAATTGATGTGCTTTAAAATAATGATCAAGGGAAAGCCGGTAGTTTCCTAATTCCCTGTAATCATGGCCAAATACTAAATGTGCAGAAGCTACACCGGGAGTATCATTTATTTTTTTACTAAGATTAAGATGGTTTATAGCATACTTTAAAGATTCAGTATAATTACCCATTTCATATAAGATATAATCAAGCGCCGCCAAATTCCAGCGTTGACGTTGCAATGAGTAATTGCTTCTTTCATTTATTTTTAACGCTTGCTGATAAGATAAAACAGAAGAGTCCATTTTTTTTTCATTCCGGTAAGCATCACCTAAATTTTCATAGAGATCTATTTTGGCAGTATCTGCACTTATATTTGCCATTAGGGTTTTTAAACTATCAATTTTCCTTTGCTGGGCGTTTAGGGAAATAGAAATGCTTATAAGCATTACCGGAAGTAATATTTTAATATGATCATTGATCAAATGATAGTGCCGGCAAAATTTCATCTCATAAATTTAAAATTTGTTTATTGTATTAGTAAGAGGCATTAGTAATATGTCGCTATAATTTGATAAAATGATTACATCGACCGATAAGTGATTTACTTTATTGTATAATCATCCTTTCAGAAGAGCAAACTGCCAAACCGGAAATGCGAGTTGCTAACCGGATATTGCTTCATCATTTAGGTTGGATTATCTTCAAGTGGAAACAGGTAAAAATTTCCAGGGGGGGGAGAAGACCTAAATTACTCAGATGAAAATTTATTTCACGCCCGCCCGGGTACGGCCTTGCACTCATCGAATTCTATTATCCGTTTATAGTTTAATTTTTATGCGGTTCCTTTTCCTTATACTGTCATTTTTATTTTTAGCAAAAACAAGCGGACAGGTTAATGACGCTGTTCTGAGTTTTCAATTAAATCTTCCCCAGGGTGATTATAAAAAAACTTATAATAAATTAGGAACTGGTTTTTTATTTGGTATCGTACATCGATTACACATCAAATCTTTTATAGGTCTTGGTGGCGAAATTGGTTTCCTACAGGTAAGCCAGGCTGTCGATGAATATAAAGGGTATTTTCAAAATAAGTATAACACGTATTCTATAGGGGTAACCAACTATATTCTAACTATTGCGCCAAAGCTTGACATTAACCTGATTACTTTAAAAAATTCAAATGAAAGTTTTTATCGATTTTACGATCGGCGCAAATATATTTTTAACTTCTTCATCTATTTTACACGAAAAAGAATATAATATTCTTTCAGATATATACGATATTCTTACAGATACCCATACCCACAGTGTAAAAATCGACAGTTCATCTTCTCATAGCTATTGGGCGCTCCGTGCAGGCGCGGGTGTAGGTACAGCAATACCAATCGGAAAAAATAAAAAAATGTCGGTTTTCTTTAAATGTTCTTATTTATATGGGGAGTCATGCTAAATATTTTTCACACCCCGCAGTACAAAACCTCCAAATAACTATAATTCCAAAAGAATCAAATACTTCTATGCTTCTTACCGAAGCAGGTTTTTGCTTTAAAATATTTTAATAAAAAAAGGTTAACCCCTAAGATTTAATAACATAATTTTTATGTACCCAATGGTTGTGCTGCTACGATGCTTTTGTTGCATTGCACACTTGTACACTAAGTTCATTGCTGAACATTTTTAGTTGTGCTCAAAACATTAACCGCCTTAAGCATATTTCTGCCAATTGAAACGCAATAGTTACCAAATCTATATTGACAAACTTTTCTGTGTTTGATAATTTAGAATTGGGATTAAAATATTTCAAATTCTCAGTCACGGAAAATATTTTATTTCTGATTGCTTTATCAAATCATTTTATACAACAAAAATAAACTCGCTATGAAACAGAAAATTTTATCTATTCTTTTTTGTGCTTTGTGCATAAATTGTTTTTCGCAGGCCATAATTGGCCCCCAAAAAACTTTAGGCGGAAATGCCGATGACCAATTAGGCGGGTTATGGCCCACAACTGACGGAGGATTGGTACTTGGTGGAAGGTCATACTCTAATATATCCGGTGAAAAAACTGAAACTAACCGGGGTGTAGATGATTATTGGGTAGTGAAATTAGATAAAGCCGGCAGCATCCAATGGCAGCGCACATTGGGCGGCACTGATGTTGATGAAATACTAGCCCTCCAACAAACAAAAGACGGTGGATACATACTTGCCGGAAACTCTGTATCAAGTCCATCAGCTGACAAGGCAGAAAATAAAGGTGTATTTGATTTATGGGTAATAAAACTTAACAGCTTTGGAAGTGTGGAATGGCAAAAAACATTAGGCGGGGATTCTTATGAATTTTGCAATTCGGTGCAGCAAACAAAAGATGGGGGTTATATAGTTGGGTGTATGTCTAATTCAAATGCATCTGGCGATAAATCTGAGAACAGCAAAGGTGGTTTTGATTTCTGGCTTGTAAAGCTTGATGGTTCAGGAAATAAACAATGGGACAAAACACTGGGCGGAAGTGGTGATGAATTTGTTAACCAGGCTATACAAACAGAAGACGGAGGTTACATTGCTGTAGGACTTTCCAACTCGGATATTTCCGGAGATAAATCAGAAAACAGCAAAGGTTTAAATGATTACTGGGCGATAAAGCTTGATAGGAATGGCAATAAGCAATGGGATAAAACTGCCGGTGGTAATGATAATGATTATGTAAGCGGTGTAGTGCAAACACCAGATGGCGGATATGCTTTATGTGGAGGTTCCGCATCAACTATTTCAGGTGATAAAACAGAGGCATCCCGGGGAGGATTTGATTACTGGTTAGTGAAATTGAATAAAAAAGGAAAAATAGAATTTAATAAAACCATAGGAGGTATATATGATGAGTATGGGCAAACAATTGAAAATACTTTTGATGGCGGTTTAATACTTGCGGGCAGTTCCCCTTCTCCAATATCAGGCGAAAAGACAGAAAACAGTAAGGGGAATAATGATTATTGGGTGGTAAAAATGAAAAGCAACGGAACTATTGCCTGGGATAAAACCATAGGCGGAAGCGGTAATGATTATCTACGCAGTATTAAAGAAGTTGAAAAGAATAAATACATAATAGGTGGCTATTCAAACTCCGATATTTCCGGTGATAAAACAGAAGCATCCCGGGGAGGATTTGATTACTGGGTAGTTACATTAAAAGGTGACCGCTCTTTTGTTTCAACTGATGTGAGCTCCGCGGCTACAGCTAAGATTGGCTCCGGCGTTGCTGAAAATAATTTCAATTTATTTCCTAATCCAACAAAAGACATCATCAATATTCATGTAAATGGAAAGGTGATTGTATCGCTCCTGGATCAATCGGGCAAGATTATTTTGTCAAGAGAAATTAATGGTGATGGCAAAATTGATGTAAGCAAATTAGCGACTGGCTTATATTTTCTTAAGAACGATGCAACAGGCGTAACAGAAAAAATAATGGTAGCGAAATAATAGTGTGTAGCAATCAAAACTTAATCTAACAATTCAGAAAGGATTAATGCGATGAATGTTGAGATGTGCGGAATGGCTGTGATGATATCTTAATGCCGGTTGGGGCTGGCATTTTTGTTTATGGCTTGGTTATGTGAGCACATATAAATACTAAATATAGTTTTTGTAAGAAATGCAAATGCTGTCAAAGTATTTACCCCTTGTTGCTAAATCCGCAAAACATAATCGCAATATTAGATAACATCAATTTTCAATTATGAAAAGAAGAATTTGCCTGTTCACGCTTTTATTTATTTCAATATTTGTATCTGCACAAAAAAACAGGAACATAAGTATAGCCTTTCTAAATACAGGAAGCGGGTATCCATTTTCTCAGTTTGGCAAACTTGTTTCAGGAATTGAGCATCCGGGCATTGAAATAGGGTATGGCTTCAACTGGAAATCTAAAAATAAACACGACTGGTTCCAGGAAATTAAGCTTGGCTATTTCTACCACAGGTTTGTACAACATGCTATACCATTATACACTGATATTGGTTACAAGTATAAATTTTCACGAAAATTGACAGCGCAAATTGCCTTAGGGGCAGGGTACCTGCATTCTATTCCGGCAACGGCAAAACTGAAACTGGGCGATAATGGGGAATATAAGAAAGACAAAGGTATTGGCCGGGCACAGGCCATAGCTGTAGTAAGCTTTAGCATCGGATATACAATTCATTTATCAGAAAAAAATGTGCCACGGGTTTTTGTAACCTATCAGCAGTTTTTACAAACTCCTTTTGTAAAAGCTTATGTTCCTATACTTCCATACAATAGTTTACTAATTGGCTGCAGCGTTCCTTTTCGCTCACACAAAAAGACAATGCCATGAAAAGTTATTTACTGATTATACTCTTTCTGAGCATTTGTTTTTCATGCAAGAAGGCACAAATACAAGCTACGCAAATTTCTTCTGTTCCTATACCATGGAACGATAGCAGCAATATTCATCCTAAAAGTGCAGCCTTCGCAGCATTACTTAAGAAATATCATGATAAAGGCTTACCGGGTATATCACTCCTTGTAAATGATGCTAACGGAACATGGGTAGGTGCTATTGGCAAAGCTGATATTGAAAAAAATATTCCTTTTGATGTTGGGCAGGTTTCCAAGATAGCGAGCATTACCAAGTTGTTTATCGGAACTTTAGTTTTTAAATTGATTGAAGATTCTGCAAACACAGGGCTTAGCTATAATGCGCTGAATACAAAAATTAATAATTGGCTTCCTTCTTCTATTACCAACAGACTTCCTAACGGTAACAAAATAACCTTAGGCCAATGCATGAAGCACGAGACCGGCGTGCCTGATGTGATAGAGCAGGATGCATTTTACCTCGCTGTTTTAAACAACCCCAATAAGATATGGAGACCGGAAGAGTTACTCGAATTTGTTTATGATAAGCCGCCCATTTTTAATCCGTCGGATACCGCTATTTATTCTAATACCAATACTGTCTTAGTGATTATGGTAATTGAAGCAGCAACGCATAAAGATCATAGCGATCTTTTAAAACAATATGTTTTAAATCCGCTGCATCTTACCAATACTTACTATCAGCCGCATGATGTATTGCCAAATACAGTTGCCCAGGGTTATTTTGATTTATACAATAACAATACAATTATAAATGTCTCCAACCTTGTTACAGGCAGTGGAAATGGTTATGGTGGTATCTATTCCAACATATTCGATCTCTATACTTTTATTGATGCATTGCTTTTGAAAAAAACTTTGCTGACTGCGAAGTCTCTCAATATAATGGAAACATTTGGAAAGGCAGATGACCCTAACGAGTATGGATATGGGCTGATGAAAAAATTTATAAGCCGCGGTATCAATGCAGGCCTTGGCCATTCAGGAAGAGACTTGGGCTACACTGCCAACGTTTTTTATTTTCCCAACACAGGGGTAACCCATGCGTTTTTAGTGAACTATGGAACAGATGCTAAAAGCAATCTGAGACAAGTGTTTTATGATTTCCAGGAAGAACTGCTGAATCTGACTTTGCAATAATATATTCTTTTCCATCTCCTTTGAGAAGGGGTGAGGTGAGGGTTCTAAAATCAAATACGTTCAAAATAGAAACAATTAAAATGAAAAAAATTACTTCGCTGCTGTTGCTAATGATTCTATTAACATCATATTCATTACCTGCACAAACCAAAGATTATTATTTATTAAAAAGTAAGCATCAAAAAACCGCAGCCTGGATTATGTTGGGTGGAGGAACAACTCTTTTGGCAGTTGGTGGAATAATAGGAATTCGTGGTTTTTCCAATCTTCTCAGTGGTCAGGTTGATAAAGCTGGTAATAATGTAGGACTGGCCGGACTATTAGATATTACCGGGGGAGCTGCAATGCTGGGAAGCATTCCTTTGTTTATAGCGTCATCAAGAAATAAACACAAGGCGATGATTATTACGTTCGGTAATCAGCCACTAAACGCCCTTGTAAAAAATATTATGTGGCGAAGATCTTTGCCGTCAATCGGGCTACAATTCAAATTATAAAAAACGCTGCTTGTTAATGTGAAGAAAATGGCGAAGAAATTTGTAAAGCTATAGTCGTACAAAATATAAAAATGTTTAAATGAATTGCTGTTAATCTAAAAACCAACAAGGAATATTTCATTTCTTTTTAAACGAAAATTTTATCATCATGAAAAAGATCATTTATTACTCAGTCCTTTTACTTATTCTCTTGTCAGAACTTACACTATTTAGCAATGGACAGGGTTTTTCTCCACGGGTTCAAAAACGTTTGCAAAATGTGATAGACAGTTTTAAAAACAATCCCGAGAATCCCTTTATCGGCGGTATATCAGTGGCTATAAAAGTTGATGGGCTTGCCGAATGGCAAGGTGCCACAGGTTACTCTGCCCGCAATGTTGATGATCAGAATAATCTTTTACCAGGTGGAAAAGCTTTCATCGTTCAAACCCTTTCAAGAATTTACAGTGTCACTAAAACATTTACTGCGCCTTTGGTTTTGGAGTTGGCAAAAGAAGGTGTGTTTAAACTTGAAGATCCTGTAAGTAAATATCTTCCTCTTAGTTTAATTAATCCCGGTCTTAATAGCAGCGTGACTATAAAGCAACTATTGGCACACGAAAGCGGATACTCAGATTATACGGATGAATTGAACTTGCAGATAGCTGTCGCTGCTCAGCCAACACATGTTTGGACCGCATTTGAAATGCTCACATTTGTGCACCAGTTAGACGCTCCGGGGGTTGTGCGTAAATATTCAAGTACCAATTATATTGTGCTAGGTGCAATCATTGAAGTTGCAACGGGAAAGCATGTGGAAGAGTTTTACAGGAGCAGGTTCTTCGATCCTCTTGAACTCAAATCAATGTACCTCGCAATAAGAGAAAGTGATAAAGGGCATGGTTCATTAGCTTCTCCTCATGATAACATCAGTCCATTCAACCCTGTTTTTCAACAAACCGGCCAGCCCACTTTTCCGGATACAATTACAAACATCTACCGTTTTCCAATGACTGCCATAGCGTCTCTTGCCTTTACCGGTGGCGGCATTGTATCTAATGTTAAGGATGTAGCGGAATGGTGCTCCGCACTTTTCGATGGCCGTGCAACTGGAAAGCCCATAATTAATACAATGCTTGCATCTATTTCACCCAACCCTGATAAAGATGGCGACAGGCTTGGTTATGGTGTTATTCTTTCAAATAAAATAAGCGGAATTTATAATTTTTATGGCCATGATGGAAACGCACCCGGCTATCGCTCTGTTATGTTTTATCAACCGGATAAAAAACTTACAATAGCTATATTAACCAATTACCATGGCGCCGATATTTATGCAATAGCAAAGGCTTTATATGCAGTGGTTCCTGACTTTACATGTGGTAATACAAAAGATGATAAAGTAAATATTTGCTTTTATGAGAAAAATTTATGTCTGCGCAGACCAATCGCTTCCTTGTTGATGCGGTATGGAGCATACCTCGGGAAATGCGCTGAAGAGCATAGAGAGCCGTATACAAAATCAAATGACCAATCAAATTCAAAATTAAAAGATGCAACAGCATTACAGCAAAATCTTTCAGCATTTCCCAATCCATTCAACAACACAATTTCTTTCTCATTCAAAGTAGCAGGACAAGGAAAATCAACTTTAAAATTATATGACATGAATGGCAAAATGTTAGCTACCATTTTTAATGGAGTTATGCAAAAGGAATCTTTACATACTGTGAATTTTGATGGAAGCAAACTGCCTGCGGGGATGTACATGATACGATTGCAGAATACTTCAGGCACGTCAGAGAAAAAATTGATGAAGATCCATTAGGAAATTCTATTTCTTTTTTAATAATGTTAATGATTCTCTTAACAGCATTTTTATACATAAGTAAATTTTTATTACACAGATCGTGGACACATTCCCACGATCTTTACCTGAAAGTTGATTTACTTAATTGCAGATGCTATTACTTCATCAAACAATTTAATAATTTCATTTAAAAGATTTTATATGAAAAAGCAAACCAGACTCGTTGTAGCTTATATCCTCGTGTTATCTTTTTCATGTATAAATATTTTCGGCCAGGTTAATGAAGATTCTGTAATGCTTGCGAATAGTGAGCAATGGAAAATTGAACCCAAAAAAGGATTGTTTGGCTTATCAAAACCATCCTTTGGGAATTTTACAACAGTGAGTATAAATAAAATAGATTCTGGTTTTTATAAAAAGAAAATAAAAGACAGTTCTTCATTTGATTTTGAGCTCGGCAGCGGAGAAAACGATGTGGACCAAAGTAAATATATGACGATCCAAAAGACCAAATGGTATAAGCTAATGCTGGCTGCTGATACTGCTACAACGAGTGCCACCTTCTCCATAGCATCTGTGTCGAAAGAAAAAAAGCAAACCCTTTTAGGCAAGATGCTTAGCAAGAATGATGAAGGTAAAGATGAAGAATTAAGTTATAGAAGAGATGTTCCGGGATTTATTTCAACGGGTGGCAATGCTGCATCCTGGCAATTCTTAATCCATGATTTTACAAGGGGTTCAGGGCAAACAGGATTTTCATTCGGCGCCGCATCTATTTCTTCCGGCTACCTGCAAAATGAAAGCGATTCATTGTATATGCAGTTATATTCATCATTTGCGGCTGACCTGGTTTTGGTAAAAAGGAATGGAGAACATGTTGCAGCACTTAAGTTCAAGCAGAAACCACTAAGCGCCTGGATTCGCAACGACCTCGATTCTTCACATCGCGATGCTATTGCTGCATTGTTTGCTGTAATCATTGCTATTAAAGATTTTTAATTTCACCATAATACTTTCACCGAAAATAGTTGTATCGCAAAATTTCATTTGATAATTTGTTATCTAAATTGACTCGTTATTTATGAATAGTTATTTATGAATAGTACGCTTAGTAAAATATTTCTTTTCCTTGGCATCTTAATTTCCCATAAATTGTTTTTGCCAAAACAAGCAAAGCACTGAAATAACCAATGTTACCAAGGCAACTTTTTTTAATCCGGGAATTAGTTATGAAAAAAGAATTGGAAAGTTTCAATCATTATATACTCAATTATTTATGAATACTTCTTTTTCTATAGGGTATTCGGATGCCTTAGGAAATACTTCAAGTATTCATTTTGACCCTGCCGCTACTTTACAATATAGATATTATTACAATTCAAAAAATAGGGAAGCTAAGGGCAAACGAACCGAAATGAACAGTTTAAATTATTTGGCCACTATATTGGAAGCAACTTTCTCGAAAGGAAGTATTTCGTCGTCATATTATACGGAAAAAGATCGTCGTGTCATATACGCGTTTGGCATCGCCTGGGGCTTTCAAAGGAACTACGCGAAACGATTTAGTTTAGACATAAATTTTGGACCGGGCTACCTTTATACAAGAGTGACAACAATGAATGATACAGGGCAGCTTATCACAAAAAATGCCGGACAATTTATACCTGTTGGACAGGTTAACCTCGGGTTTTGGTTAAACAAAAGAAATTAAAACTTACTTAGAATCCTTAATTTATATAACATTTTAGAAAACATTCCGTCGAATAATGTGGACGTCATTTTCATGGCATTAGCCTTGGCATTTTACTTTGTGGTGGATTTCTTTCCCTGTAATAACCGGCTTTATGGAACAATTCTTCATAAATTTTGAGCACTGCTTCGACGATCTGAGATTCTTACTCTCATTAAATTCAGAATTATTAAAGCAAGCTGCTATACTTTTCATTTTACAATTCTTTACAATTAAATAAAAAAGCGACCACCCAAAGCAGTCGCTAAAAACTAAAACAAACAATCCGTATTATTAAAATGGAAGATCATCTGCAGGTTCTTCCATGTCAGCTGTAACAGCATTATTATTATTTGATGATGAGGAGGAAACAGAAGCGGATGATGAGCTTGAGCTACCCTGGCTGGAATCAGTTCTGCTACCTAATAACTGGATATCCCGAACCCGCATTCTTAAAGTAGCTGCTGCCTGGTTCTCCTTATTCATATAACCATCTGCTTCGGCAGAACCCTCTGCAAATACCAATTGCCCTTTTTTAAGGTAAGGAGCAATTGCAGTTCTATCCGTCCAGTAAGCGCATTCAACCCAGGTTGTGCGTTCTTTCTGGGCACCGGTAGAATCCTTATATTTTTCAGTGTGTGCTACACTAAAATTGATAACATTTTTTCCATTAACTTCTTTAACGATGCAATCTTTACCAAGGTTGCCGATAATCTGTAACTTAATCATGACTGTGTTTTTTAATTGTGAACCGATGTATCTGTACGGCCGCATTCTAATTGTAAGAATGAAGCGAAATCTAATGAGTAATTACAAACCTAATTCATTTTCTTTTTCAATGTGCTCACCTGGTCCTGCAGATTGCTAACAAGATTTACTAATGAATCAACATCCCAGCGCTGTTGTTGAGTAACCTTATTTATAACTGCCTGTGCCTGCCACATTTCAAGTACATCAGCAGTATTTACCTGGTAAGGCTGATAAGCAGGGTTATCACTTACAAGCGTTATCTTATTTTTATTTTTATTGCTTTTAATAACACGCTTGTAAACGATGCCTTCACTATTGCTTACAACAATGTAAGCGGTATTACTTTTCAAATTTTCTATGTCTTCAATTTTTTCGCCAACAATAATACTGCCGCTTGGCGTGGGCATCATACTATCACCAATTATTTCAAATGCCCTATAATTGCCACCGGAAAGCATAGGTAAAGTAAAGGTGTTAAGTTCGTCAATAAATTCACTGTCTGCATATCCGGCAAGGTATCCTGCTGCTGCTTTTACAGGCACAAAATGAATTATGTTCCTCTCTGCGCTCATCATTTTTAGCTGGCGCCTCTTGGCAAGATAGCTGGAGCCCTTGGTTTCAGTAAGGTCACGCAGCAACAATTCGTCAAGAGTTACCTTAAAAATATCACCAACGATCTCAAGCACATCAATTCTTGGTTCTGCTCTTTCTTCTTCATAGGCTCCTATAAGTGAGCGCTTGATACCAAGCTTATTTGCAAATTCTTCCTGGGTCCATCCACGGAGCTTGCGTAGATACTTTAAATTTTGACCTGCAACCGGCATAACAAACTAATTTATTTAGACAAAAATACTAATTAGTTTAGTTTAACCAAATTTTTTTTAATTTAATTCCAGAAAACTTTAATAGTGGAAATGGATTCACATAATGGAATGAGTTTCCTGATAGCTTATTTCATTTCCCCCCGGGGTTAATGATTTGGTATTAAGATATAATAAGACCGTTATGGTTTGTGTGTATTGTCAGCATATTATTTATCCAAAGCCGGAATAGATCGCGCCAGTACTTCACTGTTGCAATATGAAATTGATGTGCCTTTATATGAATTGCAATTTCCGGATATTGAATTCAACACTAATTACTGCCGGACGGGCACTTTCGGATCAACTAAAGATGGCCTGCCCTTTATCGGTCATTACAAGCCCATTACCAAACAGTTACTTTTCACTCGGCTTTGGAGGAAATGGAATCATCTTTAGCCTTATTGCTGGAGAAATAATTACAGATTTAATTTCAGGAAATGAAAATGCTGATGAAGATTTTTGCATTTGAAAGAGTATGAAGTGTGGCTTGATATAAATATTGTAACCTGCACTTAATTAAAATAAATTTGTTGACTTTAAATGAAACGCATGATCGTTTATACAACCGTCAAATCACAGGAAGAGATTCTGCAGGTAATAGATCTTCAAAAAAGAAATTTACCACAAAATCTTACTAAAGAAGAGATAAAGACACAGGGTTTCGTTACTGTTATTCATAGTTATGATACTTTAAAAAAGATGAATGATATAGAACAAAGTATTATAGCAAAAGATAATGATCGTGTAATTGGTTACCTGCTGGCAATGACAAGCAAATCAAAAAATGATATACCTGTATTAATTCCCATGTTCGACGCATTCGATAATGTGATATACGATAATAAAAAAATATCAGTATATAAATATATAGTTGTAGGCCAGGTTTGTATTGCTAAAAAATGGCGCGGGCAGGGTATTCTCGACGATTGTTATATGGCATATAAAAAACATTTCAGTGACAAATATGATTTTGCAATAACCGAAATTCAAAGTAAAAATAAACGCTCATTTAATGCGCATCTTAGAATTGGTTTTAAAGTTATCCATAGTTATAAAGATTTAGATGGCATTGAATGGGATATCGTGCTATGGGATTGGAGAAAACTTTGAAATTTAAAAAGAGTTTTCGCTAATGCCCTAAAGGTTTTTACGAGGCAAAATAATAATTAAGACAAACGCTATTTCCAAAGAATTTATTGAACAATCCATTCATCGTATTGAGGAAAGTACCAAACGAGTTATTAAATGTTTGCAGGAAATCAATGAAGAAGAAATTTGGGTACCACCAAATGATAATTCCAATAGTATTGGCAATCTCATTTTGCATTTATATGGTAATATAGGGCAATACATAATCTCGGATCTTGGTGAAGCGGAAGACGTAAGGGTTCGTGATCAGGAATGTTCGGCAAAACCGGTTTTACAAAAGCAGAGTTATTAAATCAATTAAATACTACATCTTCCGGGGCAATCCGTATTATTAAAGAGAGTGATGACTATAAGCTCACAAGGATTTATTCAGTCCAGGGATTTCAATTATCCGGCATTGGAATTATTATTCATGTTACTGAGCATTATTCCTATCATTCGGGCAAATTGCTTTTTGGACAAAGCATCTTAAAAATAAAGACCTGCAGTTTTATGGTGACATTGACCTTAATGAAAAAAATAAGAATTGAATTCCCGGGAAAGTTAGTAAGTATTACAATTACCTGGATCACATTATTAAGAATAAAAACGAATATTAAAAGAATGATTTAAATTCATATTTGCGGAGTATGTGAGAAAATCTCTATTTGCACATATTTATTAATCAAACCAATCTTTAAACATGATTACCAAAATTATTAAACTTACAATAGTTATAACTATTGTATTTGTAAACTATGTATCCGCTCAATCCATTTCAGGCACCGTGGTTGACAATACAAATAAACAACCTTTATCCGGAGTTTCCATTAAAGTGGTAGGAACTTCTAATGGAACAACAACTGATGCCAACGGTGCATTTACAGTAAAGGCAGATGCGCAATCAAAATTAGACATTTCACAGGTGGGCTACACCCCTCAACGCGTGTCTGTAAACGGGCAGCAGGAAATAACAATTGAGTTACTTGTTCAACAAACCGTATTAGAATCCGTAACGGTTGCAGTTGGTAGCAGGAGTGCTCAAAGAACGCTAACGGATACTCCACTCCCCGTAGATATATTTTCTTCAAATGATTTAAAATCTACGGGACAGATAAGTTTTGATAAAGCCCTCGAATATCGTGTTCCATCATTCAATACTGTTAACACACCCGTAAACGATGCAACAACACTTATAGACCCATATGAAATCAGGAATCTTGGGCCAAGCCGGACGTTAGTTCTGATTAATGGTAAAAGAAAAAATCTAAGTTCGTTACTGTATGTACAGTTTTCGCCGGGAAGAGGTGAAACCGGTGCAGATCTATCTGCTATACCTGCTGACGCCATTAAACGTGTGGAAATATTACGTGACGGAGCGTCCGCTCAATATGGTTCTGATGCAATTGCAGGTGTAATGAATGTTATTTTGAAAGATAAGGTTGAGTACAATTCGTTAACCCTTAATGGGGGCATTACCAGTGAAGGCGATGGAGGAACTTATGGATTGTCTTATAATGGCGGGTCCACTTTTGCCAGTAAAGGATTTATTAATTATACGGTTGATTTTAGCCAGCAGGATAATGCGGTTCGCTCCGGAAAAATTGACCTGCTGACAGAAATAGCTACATTTGGGGATCCTTCAAAACCTCAAACAGATCCGGCCAATAAACCCATAGTTGATTTCCTTAAAATTTACCCAACAGGTAATAATACAAATGGAACGGGAGAAATTACTGCCGCTAAATTCGAATATAATTTCGGAGTACCTATTGGTGAAATCGGGCAGTTTTATAGTAATGCGGCCTTGGTTTCTAAAAAAGTAATCAGTAATGCTAATTACCGCGTTCCGTATTGGAGACAGGATTTGGGATTGCTGCACGTTAGCGATCCTAATGGTACTGATTATACAGGTACCGGAGATCCTATTTACAAAGGCTACATTGGTTACCGCCCGTCATTCGAAGGTGACCTAATAGATTATAATGCAACTTTTGGTTTCAAGAAAGAAAAAAATGGCTGGAACCAGGATGTAAGTTTTACTTTAGGAGGCAATCAACAACTGTATGCAGTTAATAATACGATAAACAGAAGCCTTGGAACAGCAAGCCCTATTACTTTTAAGCCAGGAGGATTTCGTTTTACCAATATCATTGGTAACTATGATATCTCCAAAGCAATAACGGATAACTTCGGTATTGCGTTCGGTTCAGAAATAAGATCAGAAAGCTTTAAAATTATCTCAGGAGATACGGCCTCTTATTCCGGAGAGGGCGCCAATTCATTTCCAGGCATACGTGCGGAAAATGCATCAACTAACAGCCGGTTTAACCTCGGCGCGTACTTTGATGCCAGTTGGGATATTACAAAGGACTTTCTAATAAATGGCACCATACGTGGAGAAAAGTATAGTGATTTTGGAACTGCATTTGTATGGAAAGGCTCGACCCGCTATAAAATAGCAAACGATAAAGTTGTAATAAGAGGCTCTGCTTCTACCGGTTTCAGGGCACCAACATTACACCAGATTTACGATCAATCTACCCAGGCGTCTTTCGTTGGAGGAACGATACAATTGTCAGGCTTATTTAACAACAGGAGCAAGCAAGCATTTGCATTAGGCATTCCTTTGTTGAAACCTGAAAAGTCTAATAATTATACAATTGGATTGGGGTTCAACCCGGTTAAAAACCTGAGCATTACCCTGGATTATTATAGTATTCTTATTAAGGACCGGATAGTATATAGCTCCCCGATTTCTTCCAGTGACTCTGCAAGCACATTGTATAAAATTTTAAAGAGTGCGGGAGTAGTACAAATTCAGTTTTTTATTAATGGAATTAAAACCGAAACAGATGGGCTTGATTTTGTTGCCAACTACAGGAATATTCATCTCGGTAATGGAAAGCTGGGAGTAAATCTTGCAGGCAACTATACTTTGGTTAATAAAATAGTAGGTAACCCCAATAATCCTAAAGCAATTTCGGATGCCGGGGCTAATATCTTAAGCATTCAAATAAGATCTTTGTTAACTGAAAGCCGCCCTAAATTCAAAGGTGTTTTAGGCTTAGATTATTTTATCAATAAATTTAATATCAATTTAAACAATACCTTATTTGGACCCACGAAATTCCAGGATTTAGACAATGGGGGAAGTATCATGAACAATATTAAACAGGTATTTAAAACAGCAGTCGTTACAGATTTAAATATTGGGTATGCATTTACTAATAAGGTTTCAGCTGCTATTACTGTAAATAATTTATTGGATGTATTGCCTAAATGGGGTTTAGAATTAACAGGTAGCTCTGCCGACGCTAATTATGCTAATGCTGTTTCAACCCTTAATGATCCTGCTGCTAAAAGTTTATTGGAAGGATTTTTAGAATTTAGTGGCAGATACAGGATATTAGGTTACAATGGTTCACAGTTTAGCCAATTAGGAACTATTTTCCAGGCTTCAATAAATTTCAAATTCTAAAATTAAATCACGTAATTTTTAACGGGTGTGTTTTAATCGACCACCCGTTTTGTTTTACGACAAAAAAACATATTGCATGTAAACATTCTATTTGTGCCTGCTTTTCAAATATTTATTCTTTATGATTTCAGCCATTGCCTTTTCATAAACTTTACTCTCTACCCATGAAATAATATCCAGGTAGGCAAAGGAGCGGGTTTGAAACCGGTCGTTTTCCAGGTGCTTGATTTTCTCGAGAAACTGTTTTAGTTCTGGCTTTAATTCCTTTGGCCTCACCTTAGTGGAATGGCGTAAAAAAGTAAATATATGTTCTTCAACCATTGTAAGATTTTTCATGCGGGCCATAAATCTGTACACAGATTTAATTAAGGAATCGAGTATTTCTTCATTGCCAAGTTCAAAGTGGCAAAGAAGATGTATAAGCCTTGCATAGCATTGCAGATCATTACGAAGGCCAACCTGGTTATCATTTATTATTTTATGCAGAAAATCAATAGCAGTACTATAATCGCCTGCTCCAAAGTAAAGAGTAGCAATCTTGTAATTAAAAACAAGAATGCGGTGGCTATCAACAAACAATGCATATTCCTGCAGCTTCTCTTCTATTTCAGGAACAACCTTTAAACCCTCAGCAAAATTTCCCTGCATAAGAAACTGGTTGAGCCTTGCACTGTTTATATAAATAGAAGTATGCGTACGAAAATTATCATGTTGATTAGCTATCGGTGTTTTGGCAAACTCCTCAAATTGCTGCAATGTACTTTCGAATTTCTTAAAATTGCGCAAGTCGAAATGAGCGTTGAGAAGATTGTGCATGCCTTTAATGTAATGACCTGTTTCTACTGCGATCATAACTTCATTGTCGCCGCCAAAAAGATCAATCCATTTATGGCTATAGCGATAGTACATTAAAAAATCCTGGCGTATAAATGCATACCAACAGTAACTCTGGTATAAATATAGTTCTTCGTAAAACCCATGTATGGCGTTATAGTCATCTGGAATAGAATTTTTAAAAAATTCACGGATTCCGTTTTCATCCTGCTCATCACGTGCATGGCCATTTTTTACATACCACCTGTAAAGCAAAAGAGCGAGATTAGATAACCTTGTAACCCTGTCAATATGCCCACTTATATCGAGGGCTTCTTCAGCAAGTGATTGAGTTTTTTCCAGGGTGCTCCTGGTAATGTGTAACGTTTCTATTTTTTTTTCGAGCGATATAACTTGCACGAGGAAATTCATTTTCTGGTTGGTTCTGGCCAGTTCTTTTGCTTTCTCGAGAATGTTAAGTGCCTGCAATTTTAAGCCCTTGTTATAGAGCAGGCGTGCATTATCAAGATGCTCACTTAGCTTAAGGTCTATATTTTCATTTGTCTTTAGTAAGCGCAGGCTTGCAAGTAATTGTTTATATAAGTGGGTTTTTAAATTGGATAGTTGGGGCTTGGTAATATCAGGCAACATTTTAAGCAATTGCTTCTCATCATAGTCCGAGAGCTTGTCCAAAGCATCAAACAAGCGTATTATTTTAAGGTCTTCTTTTGAAGAGCTTCTTTTGATATAAAGCTTAAAATGCCTTTTTTCCGACTTCTCCAGTGAATGTACCAATTGAAATAATGTATCTGAAATTAGGTTGGGCATCATTTAAAATTTATCATGAAAGATATAACGGGCAGGGCTTAGATAAAATATTTATCATGTCTGGCATAATAAAACACGCAATAACTTAGTTCTTGTATATTATACATACTAATTAAATTTGTTCAACAAAGGAATTAAAAAATGCGGGTAACCGCTGAGGCAGGTAAAATTATTAAAACATTTTCTTAAGAAATACTACCTGTTTCACAAATAATATTAATTAAAGAGTCTCATATACAAGCAATCGTAAAAGGTCGTTCTGTTTCTACAGAAGGGCCTGTTTTTTTTACAAGAATAAGACAATATCCGAATATTATTAAATAATTAATTTTAGCCACCTCTTTTTTCATTCACTACTTTTCTCAAATATTTTATTATATAAAAAAAATGCCGGCCAATTATGGCCGGCAAGTAATTATTTACATAGGGTTTTATAAATTATTGTTTTGCAATTATCACATCTTCTATTACGTGGCTTACAGTGTTTATTTTATAAACCTGGGTTTTCTTATTGCTTAAAGAAGTTACTTCAACACTCAATTGAAATCCCGGAGCCCTGAAATCTGATTCTTCAATATCCAATTTATATTTTCTTGAGAAATCTGCCTGTTTGGTTTTTTCTGTGAAGAGCACATTGTTGTTGGCATCTTTAATTGTTACAGAATATTGGTCACCATCTTCATTATTAAGGTTTAAAAGAAATACAGGATGGTTTTCAAAACTTCCAAGAAATTTAATTTCAACTGGATTCTCATTAGTTCCTGTTGCCATAGTAGGGTGCGTAAGCCCCATTGTAAAAAGGGTGATTAATCCCATTGTAATCATTTTGGTTTTGTTCATTGTTTGTTTCATAAAGTGAATGTTTAGTTTTTAAGTTATTGTACGGTTTATTTTTAAAAATCTTTTCATTTTACAAACAATCGTGATGCAAAAGTAGATATGCAATTTTCATGGTTCAAACCAACTAAATGTATTTTTCATCATGGTAAACATGATAATGAAATGTAAAAGACCTTGTTGGTAAAGGGTTTGGTGGAAAAAAATTATTATGTCCAAAAGG
>DASYOM010000188.1:0-21086 GCA_036007765.1 Chitinophagaceae bacterium
TATTTATAAAAAACGTAGAGCCAGTAAGGCCTGGCAGGCATCCACCAAGGCCATTACCAAAAAGAAAGAGAGGTAAATATCAAACATTTACAAACTATCGACGAGCTATTTAACCCTTAACTAAATGACATTGAGCGTCCGATGGTGACCATGTAAAAGTCATTCCTCCTCTTCCCAAAACCGAACACCCACCGTATCAAAAACGTACACTTCACTAGCAAGCAATTCTCATAAACAGTTAGCAATCAAAACAAAAGTTCGCGGCAATGTTTTGGAGACAGAGCATTGGTTGTCATTTGTAAATCCGCTAAACTAATTCGATGCTCAAAAATTATTTCAAAATCGCCTGGCGCAATATTATTAAAAGCAAATTTTATTCTGTAGTAAATATTATTGGCTTATCAACAGGTATTGCCTTTACGCTATTGATAGGTGCTTATATATGGAGCGCATTACAGGTAAACAGCTCTCTGAAAAATGAAAACAACCAGTACATTATCCAAAGTACTTATGGCAATGATCCAACCTTGTCTTTAACAACAGTTGGCAATCTTGCTAAAGCATTGAAAGAACAATATCCCGGATTGGTTGCTAATTATTACCGCTGGGATGGAATTACATCAACTGTATCAAAAGGCGACAAGCATTTCCGGGAAGGTATACAGATCAATGACAGCGCCATCTTTTCTATGTATGGCTTTCCTGTTTTATATGGTGATGCAAAAACAGCTTTTAACGATCCTTTTTCTGCGGTGGTTACTGAAGATATTGCCGGGAAATATTTTAGTAAAACCAATGTGATAGGGCAAACAATTACAATAGATAATTTCTCAGGCAACAAGCATGATTTTATGATTACGGCTGTATTAAAATCACTGCCCGATAATTCAGTAACAAAAGTGAATGATAATAATGTCAATGGAATTTTATTACCTCTTGCTTCCGCAAATTTTTTTAACAGGCAAATAGATAGCTGGAACAACCCGTGGATTCTTAATTATGTGGAACTGCAAAAAGGCGTTAAGCCAAAGCAATTAGAGCAGCCAATGCATTATCTTATTACACATAATACACCGGTAGGTATTAGCGACCAGATGCATACAGTGCTTATCTCGCTAAATGATTATTACCTGCAAGCAAACAATAATCTTGTGCAAAGAATGCTCTATACACTGTCGTTCATTGCGGCATTTATTTTATTAATGGCAATTATTAATTTCATAAACATTTCTATCAGCAGAGCATCTTCACGCATGAAGGAAATTGGCGTGCGCAAAGTGCTTGGTGGCATGAGGAGACAATTGGTGTTACAGTTCTTAACAGAATCAGTCTTACTGGTTTTCTTTGCAATATTATTGTCGCTGTTTATCTACCAGTTGGCACGTCCTTACTTCAGCAGCGTATTAGACAAAGAGATACCTGGAGTGTTTAGTTTCCCTTTGTATATGTATAGCATTCCATTGGCATCAGCAATTATTATAGGCGTGCTTGGCGGCATTTATCCTGCACTGGTGCTATCTTCTTTAAAATCTGCAGAAGTAATAAAGGGGAAACTTACATCAGTAAAAGAAAATATTTTCCTTCGCAAATCATTAGTGGCTTTCCAGTTTTGTATTGCTGCAGTTGTGTTGATTGGCAGCATGATCATTTCAAAACAGATTAATTATTTTTTTGGTAAGGACCTGGGCTATGATAAAGAATACATGCTGTCTGCACAAGTGCCAAGAGACTGGAGCGCACGAGGTGTTGCACAAATGGAAACCATTCGCAACGAAATTGCTGCAATGCCGCAAATAAGTAATGCGACTCTTTCTTATGAAATACCTAATGGAAATAATGGAAGTGGATTAGCCTATAAGCCAGGCCAGGATTCAACCGCAGCAACCTATACAGAGCTTTTCACCGCTGACGAAAATTATGCGACAACTTATAAGGTACCAATGGCTGCGGGCAGTTTTTTTAATAGTGCTGAAACTTATGATTCTTCAAAAATTGTTATCAATGAAACTTTCGCAAAAACATTTGGCTGGAAAAATGCACATGATGCCATTAACCAGCAAATAAAATTACAAGGCTATGGGAATATTATTTTTACTGTTTCTGGTGTAGTTAAAGATTTTCATTTGTGGAGCATGCAAGGCAGTATTCCATCAATGACTTTCGTGAATGTAAAGCTGAGTCAATCTTACCGCTATCTTTCCTTCAGAATAAAGCCCGGAAATGTTGGAGAAGCCGTTGCAGCTTTGCAAAAACGATGGTCTGCATTGATGCCGGGTGCGCCGTTTGAGTACACATTCATGGATGAAACGCTTGCCAAAATATATAAGTCAGAGATACAATTAAAGAAAGCGTCCTATACGGCAACAGTACTGGCACTGATAATAGTATTGCTTGGCGTGCTTGGCCTTATTTCATTAAGTGTTCAAAAACGCACTAAAGAAATCGGTATCAGGAAAGTTTTAGGTTCTTCTGTTGCAGGCATCATGTCATTATTTTTAAAAGAATTTTTACTGGTGATTTTAATTGCCGGCGTGGTTGCCTGCCCGTTAGCTTACCTGGTTATGGATAAATGGTTGCAGGCTTATGCTTACAGAATAAACATAACTGCACAACCATTTCTTTTATCCGTATTCGTTCTTGGTTGTATTACAGCAGTGCTAATTTGTATCCAAACAATAAAAGTGGCATTGGCAAATCCTGTTGAGTCTTTGCGAACGGAGTGATTCGAAGATATCAACAAGAGCAAAATCATAGAATCTTTTAGTCATAAAAATCATAGTTCAGACATGTTTTAAGGATTATTGAATATTAGCTTCGGTATCTTTAAATACTTCTTTTGTTTGCAGAGCAATAGCGTTCTGCTTTTAATGGGTTATCTCCACAATATTGGTGTAAATTTTCATTATTTATTTTATACGTAATGAAACAATTTATCACACTCACAGTTTTTTTTGTTATTAGTAACTCTTGCACTTGCCAGGTTAATTCAATAAATGAATTTAATAAAGAGAGAATAAAAATTACGAAGCACAGCATGATACTATTGGGAGCGTGGGGCGGAGCTAGTCTTTTGTACAATGGAATTGCCGTTGGTTCTGCAACAGGAAGCGATATATATTTTCACCGGATGAATTTGATTTGGGGCGGGGTTAATCTTACGATTGGAACCATAAGTTTTCTTTTTACTAAAAATAAGGATAGGCTTAGCTATTCGCAATCTATAAAAAAACAAATGACTATTGAAAAAATATATTTATTCAATACAGGTCTTGACGTAGCGTACATAGCCGGTGGTTTATATATCAGGGAAAGGGCAAACAGCAATACTGCTAAATATGACCGCTATAAAGGATATGGTAAAAGTATTATCCTACAGGGCTCTGCCTTGTTTTTGTTTGATGGCATCATGTATATTATTCATCAAAAGCATGGAATTAAACTGTATAAGCTTGCTGATAATATAAACATAGGGGCTGCATTCAATGGGCTTGGCTGCATCGTGAAATTTTAAATTGAAGCGTTCTAATGCCTGCTTGGTATCGCGATTATCCCAGGATCTCTATAAACAAATGAATAGGATATTTAGGTTTGAAAATAAGATTCTCAAATAAAAGTATCTTTAAGACTCATAGTACTGTTACATTTCGAAAAAAATTCAAAAACAAATGATAATGCATAAGTTAATACGAATAACAATTTTATTTTGTTGCGCTTTATTGAGCTTACAAAGCCATGCGCAGGATCAGCCTGCGGGAAATTCACCAGTGCGTTTAGCCGTGGCCGGTATTAGCCATGACCATGTGGGCTGGATATTAAGCAGGAAGAAGCCGGATGTAGTACTTGTTGGCATATATGAGCCGGACAAAGAATTGGCGCAGCGCTATGCCAAACGTTATAATATAAATCCTGCAATTATTTATGATGATCTTGGCAAAATGCTGGATGCTGTTAAACCCGAAGTTACATCAGCCTTTGGGCCTGTAGATAAACACCTGGCTGTAGTGGCCGCTTGTGCGCCAAGAGGTATAAATGTGATGGTTGAAAAGCCGCTCGCTGCCTCGCTGGAGCAAGCTTTAAAAATGGCGTCGCTGGCGAAAAAATATAATATACAGTTGCTCACAAATTTTGAAACATCCTGGTATCCTTCTACAATGAAAACTTATGAACTGGTAAACGACAGTAACTATGTTGGAGCAATAAAAAAAGTAGTGATACATGATGGGCACCAGGGGCCAAAAGAAATTGGAGTGAGCAAAGACTTTTTCAAGTGGTTAACAGATCCTGTTCAAAACGGTGGGGGCGCCCTTATGGATTTTGGTTGTTATGGAGCCAACCTGATAACTTACTTAATGAAGGGGCAACAACCGGTTTCTGTAACTGCTGTTACGCAACATTTCAAGCCTGAAATATATCCCAAAGTAGAGGATGAAGCAACAATTATTGTAACATATCCAACAGCACAATGTATTATCCAGGGTTCATGGAACTGGCCCTTTGGCAGGAAGGATATGGAAGTGTATGGCGC
Organism: Chitinophagaceae bacterium; assembly: GCA_036007765.1. Lineage (GTDB taxonomy): Bacteria > Bacteroidota > Bacteroidia > Chitinophagales > Chitinophagaceae > Ginsengibacter. The sequence continues at coordinate 4,526 of DASYOM010000188.1, forward strand.
TACAGGTTATATTATTTCCGCTAATAATTACAATATGCGTTTGAGGGCGCAACCTGATTCAGCTGAGCATTCCATAAAAGTTAGTGCAAGTGATGTTCGGGTTTACGAAGATCCATTTTCTTACCTGGCAGATGTTCTCCGCAAGAAAATAAAAGTGCCGGAAAATGGTTTGTATTCTTTAAAAACAAATCTTACGGTTATGCGTATCCTAAGTGCGGCTAAAGAGTCTGCCGCTTCAGGAAAAACAATTTACCTGAATAAATGATTAGAGTAAATATTCTTACTCAGTGATTTATTTATTTCTGCAAAGGAAACTTATGGGGAATTGTATAAGTTTGATGTTTCAGTTTATTTAGTAATTCCACAGGGGCTTTACCATTTTTTAAAGATAAAAAAAACAGCCGCAATAATAAGGCAAAAGCCAACAATATGGTTCCATTCAAACTTTTGCTTAAACACAATCATAGAAAAAATCATGAACACAATTAGTGTTATAGCTTCCTGTATAGTCTTTAATTGTACCAGGGAATATGGGCCGCCATCATCTTTGAAGCCGATCCGGTTAGCAGGCACCTGGAATAAATATTCAAAAAAAGCTAATCCCCAGCTTATACAAATTATTGAAAATAATCCTAAATTTTTACCCCATGCATAATCTTTAAACCTCAAATGGCCGTACCATGCAACAGTCATGAACATATTGGAAATAACTAAAAATATAATTGTGGTGATTCCTTTCATATTTAAAATATTGCGGTAAGTGTTTTCTTTTATCTCATTCAAAAATACCCTAAAAAGTTACCCCTTAATTAAATCCACATATACTGTTTCAAAGCAAATTTTATTCTATACTTTTCTCAGCCAGCTAAGAGTATTGCAAAAAATTAAGCAGTAATTCTATTCTGATATTGCTAATCCAACAAATGAATCGGCAGTGCCATAGTATAAAAACCATTTACCTTTAAAAAAGACAAGCGCTTCTGCAAAGGTAGTGCCTGCCTGGTATTGGCCTGTGAGCTCATGAGGTAAGGTTGGCTTGAGAAAGCTCGTGTCTGACCGTTCAATAACTTTTTGAGGATCATTTTTATCGAATATAATGCGTCCGGTTGAGTAGGTTCCCTTTGGTAATGCCGGATCTGAATTATCGTTAGTTGAATTTTTGCCGTTATAAAAAAGTTCAATCCCTTTATCAGTAATGATAGCCGGCGGTCCACATTCGGTAAGGTCGCTATCAAATTTTTTTGGCCTTGGCCTGGCAAGCGATATTAGTTCTCCTTTTTCGTCTGTTAGTGGAGTCCAGTCATATAAATTTTCAGACCAGGCAAGGTTAATGAATTGTTCTCCCCAATACATCCAGTATTTCCCATTTAAGCGTGCCAGTATCTGCCTGCCATTGCTCATCTTTGTGATCATAGACCCTGACTTGCTCCAGCCGATTATATATTTACCGTTATAAGCTTTGGCGAAAGCAGGCCCTTTCTTTTTCCAATGAATAAGATCGTTCGAAAATGCAATTGATAATCTCGCGATTTTATTGTTCCATGCCGTATATGCAACTACATACAATCCCTCTTCTGACTGCACTAGTCTCGGGTCTTCGCAGCCCCCAGGATAATCATATTGCATGTATTCACTGCTATCAGGATATAAGACCGGTGTTGGAAACTTTTTAAAATGAATGCCATCCTCACTTTCGGCTAGCCCTAACCGTGATGTTCTGCCGCCAATTGCCGCCGTGGGATTATCCTCACTTCGATATAGCATGAATATTTTATTATCCTTCACAATTGCTGCGGGGTTAAACACATCAGCCTTCTGCCATTTCACCAATTGCTTTGTGATGGGATCTGTGAACGTAAATGATGAATCTGCTGTTAATACAGGATTTTCTTTTGTTTTATAAAAGCCGCTGATATTTATATTTACTTTTTTATTTTCAGAACAGGAAGCTATGAATAAGAAAAAAGGTAACAGGGCAAATGAATTTTTCATTATTATTGAAATTATGAAATTGTTTTTAAGGCTTACAGGTAAATGTACAAATCTATATCTACTCATGAGCAATGTTTGCCAACGTATGGGGCGTGCATAAAAAAAACCCTTTTTAAAAGAGTTTAAAAATTGAACTTATTAGAAGGTTCCTAATTTCACCAGAGAGTTATAATGGATTTTGTGAATTCAGTAATTCTTTGAATTTTTTTTTTGTTTTTAATAAGTTCTTTTTATTAAAAGCAAGTTGAGCTTTTCCCTTGCTTGAAACACCGTTTATGCCACTCAATCCCTGGATCGTCCAGTTATAATTTCCCTTGTTTCTTTTATACCAGTTATTTTTTTCTATTTTTCGGGGGTGGAAAATATAATCGTCACCGTTTTTAATTAAGTAATAGCTGTGTGGACTGTCTGTAACATTTGCCGCCCATTCTTCAATGATTATGAGCTTACCTGATGTAGCAGGATCAATAATATAATAGTTTGTTTCATCCCCTTCTTTTACAGGCAGCAGAGCGGCAACATGGTACTTCCAAAGATTTTTAAGAAATCCTATTTTTTTAAAAACATAGCCACTAAATACCCAACCTTTGCCATTTTGTATTTTCCATTCATCCAGCAGAATGCAAATTGCGTTTGCCCTGTCTTCACAATCATTATTCGCATCCTGCCACCGGAAAAGAGGATGGTCTTTAAAGTAAGTGAATAATTTTTCAGCCTGTAGTTTTGATATCGCTTTATCTGTTTTTATTTCATCAGATAATATATGATCGTATAAAGTTTTTTTTATCAATTACAATTGCCTTAAGCGACAAATGTAATGCAAGAACTTTTGTGTAATTTTTTAGGTAAATTTTAATTTCTTTGAGTCGGTAGAAGTTACGAACAGAGGCAATGGAATCCCTTATGATACAACAAGGAAATTTTTAGGAGTAAATTTCCTACTCGATCAAAAACTTTTGAACACTAATGCCGTTAGTAGTTTCCATTTTTATAAAATAAATCCCTTTCGGCTGATTGCTAAGATCTATGAGCTGTGCGGAGTATAGGCTTAGAAATTTTTTCTTACTTACGGGCTGCCCCATAGAATTTGAGATAATAAAATCTGCATTTCCAATATAGCCATTCATTGAGATAAAAATTTTACCTGTAGATGGGTTTGGATAGATATTGAAAGCTTTTTCACTAATAATTTTTACGCTGCGAATATCTGAATAACAAATTCCTCCTGCCGTGGCGAAAACTAATAACCGGTATTGGTAGGGGATGCCGGCCTGAGCCGTATTATCTATAAACGAATACAACGAGTCAGGGGAAACCGGAATTGATTTTATTCTTTTAAAAACTGAATTGCCAGTGGCCTTCTGCAATTCATAATGATTGATATTTTGTTGTTCTGAAATATTCCATTGAAGTTTAACTTCCCTTTCGTTTATCACATTAATTTCAAATGTTGAGTTTACTCTTATTTTATTTTGCTGGCAGGGATTCCTGCAGGCATTCACGGAAAGCACTTTACTATTCATTATAAGATCTGCTGCTTCTTCGTAAGTTGGTTTTTGCAAAAAACAAGTTATGGGCGATACCATACCTGCTTGCAAAGATTGAACCTGCCTGCCTTCTGCAGTGTTTGCAAGATCATAGTTGCCATTATCAGGATCGGCAAAAATCGCTTTCAATCCTCTTGGATCCTTTCTAAGGTCAAAAAATAAACTGTGCTTATCCTGGCCGGATTGCCTTTTCCATTCGTCAAAATTTTGAACGAGGTAACTCCCACCATTAGACGAAGTATTGGTTATTTTCCATGCAATCTTATTCCCTTTTAATAGAACATATACATTATTATCCCAGCTATCATTCGATGTGCCCATTCCATTATCGGTATTTGTGGAAGCGGCTATTAATGTTGCCGGAGATATAATATCACAAATAAAAATATTACCGGTTGCAACAATTTTGCTATTGCTTCTGCCGCCACCATATATAAACGAGCCTGCATCTGCCCAATATGAGGCATAACTATTATTTACGTGTATGATTGAATTGGTAAGGGTTAAAGAAGTATTATCCTGCGTGTAAATACCGGATGTATAAGCGGGCCCCTTGGTTTTTATAAACACATTCTTAACCACGGCAATTACCGGATTTTGTGGGCTGTAGGCAATCCCAAACTGCACGTCTTTAAAATAAGAATTACTTATAGATACATACTTCGCGCCTCCATAATTATACCCGGTTGTATACCCATCTGTATATATGCTATTTAACAACACCGTGTCATTATTGGATGTAAACATAAATCCACGGGGATGCCTTATATCACCAAAGGCCGTGACAGTGTCCATTTCAACAGCTCCAAAATTGGTTCCATAACTCGTATGGGCATATACTGGTGCCCCAATATCCAGGAACATGGAATTCTTAATAGTGCAATGTCTTCCCAGGCCTTCCGTATCATAAAAAACCACGGCAAAATCGCCGGTATTTTCAGCGCCCGGTAAAAAGAGGGAATGGTCAATTGTTCCACTTCGAACTACGAGATGATGAATGGCTGCCCCGGGGCCAAACACTATTTTATTATAGTACGAACCAGAGCCTCCCGGAAGCATCCCGATTCCGGCGCCAAAACCTCTTACCCATAAATTCTCAAAGTGGTTATTTTGCTGATAGGTACTGTTTACCGCGAAATCCCTTACTGTTACTTCGTACCGGTATTTTGCATTTGCATTTGGAGAGCTTCCATCTGAAGTATGCATGAACATCTTTTTAGGGTTTTCAGTTGTATTAACAGGAGAGTAAAATGATCCCGGTGAATTTTCCAGCTCAGCTAATGATGTAACGAATTTTAATATTTTCCTTGCAGTGAAAGGGGCTGTTTTTTCCAGTGCTTTATCTACTTCAATTACATATATATAACTATAGCTGCCTATCCCGTTTATTCCATACGTATTAAAACCGCTATATGGAATATCCTGGTTATAAATATTTACTGTATTTGTATCTCTTGCCCAGCCGGTTGCAAATTCTTTTGATCCATTGAAGACAGCAAAATCATTTTGACCATTATTATCAGTGTAGGTAGAAATTTGTATTGGGTACGAAGTTACCAGGCTCTCTTCGAAAACATTCCCGCTTTCCAGGCCAACCTTTACGCTTCCATTGGCATTAAAAAAATTGTTTATCAATGGCGCTGTCGCGGTAATTGTTTTTTTTGGTAACAGCTTTAATGTCCCTGGATAATTATCATTTCCTTTATTGCAAATGTAAAAATCAAAAGTATCCTGTGCAAAAGGTTTTGATGGCAAAAAGAAAAAAAATAAGGTAACGGCTCTTAAAAACTTCAATCCCATAAAATACCCGCTTACTGTTGAGTAATTAAATTTTCAAATCAATAAACTATGGGGGTGATTTCTCTGAAAGGGTGGATATAGAACTGGAGGGGTAAATATACTGGAATGTATCGTTAACCCATTTATTTTTTAATATTTTTTAGAATTATCGGTCAAGCTATCAGAATTTAGAATTATAAATTCTCTATGTTGGAACTAACTTTTAAAGGCTAAGGGGTTTATTTATAAAAATATTTTTTGCATCCGTTTTATATTTCACCCTTTTACTTATTACGGTTAACCATGTTTAGGAAAACGGCTTTGTATTAATGCGGTAAGATGTGGTTAATGAGCAACGACCCCATTCATAAGCTTTTCAATCTTCTGTTCCAATAAAGAAAGATTAAATGGCTTCTCAATTATATCATCAGCAGGAACTTTGCTATTGCTGCCTCTTAGCGTATATCCCGTCATTAAAAGAATAGGGATAGATCGGGTCCTATTGTGGCTTTTTAGCTCTATTGCCACATCCTTTTGCAATACATCTACTATTACCAGCTCCGGAGTAAATTTTTTCAGGATAGAAAAGGCCTTTTCCTGGCTACCCGTAAATTCTACTAAATAGTCCCGTTTTTCAAGCCAGCGCTTTAAAAGAGACATTGTATCAATATCATTATTTACTACCAAAATTTTTTTCATAAAACACTATTATAATAGTTATGAATCAACACGTATGCCATATTATAGCACTTTACCTGTTTGAACAAAAAATAATGCTATAATGGAATTGAAAAATAAAAAATTGATCCTTTGCCTTCTTCACTTTCTGCCCATACATGGCCTTTGTGCGCATGTATTATCTGCCTGCATAAATAAAGGCCAAGGCCTATACCTTCGAGGTTTTTAGTTTTTTCCGCCCTGAAGAATCTTTCAAAAATAAATGGAAGCTGTTTTGGTGAAATCCCCAATCCTTCATCTTTCACGGAAACAGTTATTTTTTCATTATCATATTGTATGGTTAATACAACATCTGTTTTACCATTTGAATATTTGATACCATTGCTGAGGTAATTGGTTATAACCTGGATAAGCCTGTACTTGTCGCCCCTCACTTCTATATTACCATCTCCCTTTACAACAATGTTATAAGCAGGCTGCAATACTTCAATAGTATCTGTAGCCTCTTTGATCATGTCTCTAAAGTTGAAGCTGGAAATATCCAGTTTTAAATTCCCTGAATTAATCCTTGTCGCATCATAAAGCTCGGCAATCATTTTATTAAGGCGTGATACATTGTTTTTGCTTCGCTGAAGCATATCGTTTAATTCTTCCTGGTTATTTTCTTTTATTGCTTCCACCATAAGGTCGTTACACAAAACCAGGTTTGCCAAAGGGTTTCTAAGTTCATGCGCTACAAAGCCGATTACATCCTCCCTTTCTCTCTCCACCTGCTTATGCACAGTAATATCATGTATCACAAGTAATACATTATTTTCGCCACCTGTGTTTTGCATTGGGCTGCAGTTTATATCAAATACACGCTTATCTCCGCCGGTTTCTATTTCAATAGAAATATTCGAAAATCCCATTCCGGAACTAATTACCTTTTGAATATTTTTTTCCACTTCCTCAAAAGCATCGTAAGGTCTTATAAGATATGCAAAATTTATTGTTTCTGCGGCAGGTTTAATATCCTTAAACAATGCAGAAAATGCCCTGTTAGTTTTTACAACATTCATATTTTCATCTAATACAATGACAATGTCTTCAATAGAGGTGAGAATATTTTCATTGAATTGATGTAAACGATCTAAAGCAATTTCAGATTTTTTTTGCTGATGTATGTCCTGGATAATTTTTAAAATGCTCACTTTCCCATCCGAATTTTCTACACGGACGGATTCCCCGGATACCCATGAGATAGTTTTGTCTTTTGAAACTAAATAATTATTATCCGATGCCTGGTCTTTACTTAATGCATTCCTTATTTCATTTTCCGGCTTGCCTTGCCTTTGATCTTCTTCTGTAAATAATATCCCTACATATTTGCCAATAATGTCTGAAGGGGCATATCCAAAACATGTTGTAAAAGAATCATTAATGTCTAATATGATTCCTTCATCATCCATTAAAAGAATATGATTCTCTTCTGTTTTATGAAATAATGCTTCGAAATAATCAAAGGATAGAAATAAAGAATTAGCTGTTTTAAGCATAGTAAAGAGATTATAAATCACTGTTTGGGGAGCCCTTAAAGATATGTAAGAATTTTAGTATCTGACGAGGTTATGGCTATCATGGTGAATTGCTATACTACATATAATTATTATGTAAAATAAGGCGACGTTAAGTACTTATTGAATTTAGAATAATATAAAGATTTCTTAATGATGGGATAATATCATAGCGCTTTCTTTGAATATTTAGCTAACATTTATTCTATAAAGCCGGCATTGGTGACAGTTTATTTTAAAAACCTTGATGGCCTTAGGTTTATTGCAGCCCTGTTTGTAATACTGGAACACGTAACAGAATATAAAGCCTCCATGGTTCCAGGTTATTCTAATTTTTTTCGATATTATTTTAATATCCTTGGAAGGTATGGTGTAAATCTATTTTTTGTCTTGAGCGGGTTCCTTATAACCTATCTTTTGTTTTCTGAATTAAAGAGAGAACATACCATTTCGGTAAAAAAATTTTATGTCAGGCGCATATTAAGAACGTGGCCATTGTATTTAATTTTGGGCACAATTGTAATTTGCCTTATTGATATAGTACTTAAAAAAACCGGGGATGGTAATGGCACAACTCCGGTATTGACTAACCTTGCTTACTTATATACTTTTACAATTAATTTCCAGTTATTATTTGGAGTGTATAACAGGGGAATATTTGAGATAGCATGGTCCATTTGTATCGAAGAGCAATTTTATCTGGTATGGCCCTGGATTGTAAAGCTTGGTTTTAAAAAAGTGCATGGGTTAATATTATTATTTATTCTTGCCGGGATATTTTCAGGTATAATATTGCACTTGCTCAGTGTGAAAGGTATTATTCACACTACACGAAACCCGGTTTATATTTTTGCTGTTTGCCGCTTTAGCCATCTTGCAATCGGCGCTTATGCGGCATTCCTGTTATTTAACCAGCATTCTTATCAAAAAATTATAACCATTACAAAAAATAAAATTTTGCAGGGATGCATAATTTTGATAACCCTCCTGCTCTCATTTAATATTATACATTTGCCCGTTTTTATTGATGAATATTTTTTGGATACATTTCCCGCTTTTCTTTTCGCCTTTATAATATTAAGTGCAGTAAGCGGAAATTTTATTTTTAATCTTGAAGGAAAGTGGCTCAAACTTTTTGGTAAATATTCGTATGGGATTTATATTTTTCATCCCAGTGTTGCGCAACTTATTTTAATCTGGTTTAAAAAAACATTTCAAAATAATTTTTTCAACTATGAGATTTTGTATGTATTGCTTGTATCAATGGCTACTATAACAATTGCTGCTGCATCTTACCAGTTTTTCGAAATAAGATTTTTACAGTTAAAAAGAAAATTTACAATTGTAAGTAATCACCCGGTGTAGCAAAAAACCAGAACGAATGCCCTGTAGTTAAATTATCATCCCAAAGTGCAACGCCAACATATCTGCAAGATTTAGAATTCTACATTTTACCCGTAATATTTTACCCAGGAGTAGAATTATTTTTGCCAAATAATTGAAACCGTCATCATTAACTTTGTTTAGCAATAGATTATGTACATTCGTTATACACAAATTTATTGTGAAGAATATTTATATACAAAAAGTGGCTGAAAGAAATTTATGAGTAAAAAAACCGGAAAGAAAAAACCCTCGGCCCTGGTAAAAGGAGTTTTGGAAATTACACGTTCTGGCATAGGATATCTGATTGCAGAAGGAAGGGATAAAGATGTACTGGTGCGGCCAAATGATTTTAATAAAGCAATGGATGGTGATACGGTAAGCGTGAAAATAAAGGAATTGAATGGAAGGCGTATAGAAGGAGTTGTAGAGGATGTGATTGAAAGGAAGCAGACAGAATTTATAGGAGAAATTGAAGTAAGCGCAAATTTCGCTTTCTTTAAACCTGATAGCCAAAAGCCTGTACCTGATTTTTATGTAAGCACACGCAATCTGAACGGTGCGGTATCTAAGGACAGGGTTGTGGTAAAATTTCTCAATTGGGAAAAAGGAGAAAAGAAACCTGAAGGAACTGTTGTAGCAGTGCTCCAGGCAAAGGACAGGGGCGATATGGCGATGAAGGAGATCATTATTCAGAATGGTTTTCCACTTGAGTTTTCTTCAGAAGTTCTGGATGAGGCCAATGCCCTTAATGGTGCTATTGACAGCGCGGAATTAGGGAAAAGAAGAGATTGCCGTAGTGAGCTTACTTTCACGATCGACCCTTCAGATGCGAAAGATTTTGATGACGCAATTTCTATAAAAACACTCGGTAAAGATGAATATGAAGTGGGAGTGCACATTGCAGACGTAAGCCACTTTGTTACACCCGGGACAGCGCTTGATGAAGAAGGATATAGCAGGGCAACAAGTGTTTACCTGCCCGATCGCGTAAATCCAATGTTACCAGAAAAAATTTCAAATGAGCTTTGTTCATTAAGGCCAAATGAAGATAAATATACTTTCTCCGTTATCTTTAAAATGAGCAAGGGAAAGGTAAAGGATTACTGGCTGGGCAAAACGTTTATTCATAGCGATCATCGTTTTAATTACGATGAGGTACAGGAAATAATTGAAACGGGCGACGGTAAATACAATGCAGAAATTAAGTGCCTTAATTCCATGGCTAAAAATTTCAGGAAAGAAAGGTTTAAGAACGGGGCAATCAATTTTTCTTCTACAGAAGTAAAGTTTCAATTAGATGAAACAGGCAAGCCTTTAGGCATTGTGGTTAAGGAAAGTAAAGAGTCGCATCAACTGGTGGAAGAATTTATGTTACTTGCCAATCGAACGGTTGCGGCGCATGTTGCTAAAATAAAGTTGAATAAAAAGGCGGTTCCTTTTCCTTACAGGATACATGATACTCCTGATGACGAAAAATTAAAACCCTTTGCAGCTTTCGCAAAAAAATTTGGTTACAAATTCGACATACATGATGAAGCCGCTATAGCCGCCTCTTTTAATCAGCTAATGATTGATGTGCATGGGAAACCGGAACAGCATGTGCTTGAGCAATTAGGAATTCGTACAATGGCAAAGGCAATTTATACCGGAGATAATGTTGGTCATTATGGCCTGGGATTTAAAGATTATTGCCATTTCACTTCTCCCATACGCAGATACCCCGATGTGATGGTTCACAGAATTTTGCAGGAAATATTGGAAAAAAATATTCATCCTGATAAAAAGATGGAAGAGAAATGCAAACACTGCAGCGTAAAAGAGAGGGCAGCTATGGAAGCGGAACGTGCGGGTAATAAATATAAGCAGGTTGAGTTTATGATGGATAAGGTAGGGCAGGAGATGGAAGGTATAATAAGTGGTGTCGCGGCATTTGGCTTTTGGGTAGAAACCGTAAATGAAAAATGTGAAGGCCTGGTTTCAGTAAGAGATCTTTCCGATTATGATGATTTTCGGCATGATGATACTGATTATTCCCTGGTTGGAATCCGCACAGGAAAAAAATTTCGGATGGGCGATAAAATAAGGATCCAGCTTGTTGCCGCGAATCTTGAAAAAAGACAATTGGATTTTGAATGGATTCCCAACATTGAAAGCCTGAAAGAAAAAGCGGCGAAGACTAAGAAAAAAAAGAAGAATTAATTTAATAATATATTTATGAATAACCTCACCTCCAACCTCCTTTCCAAGGAGAGAGCCAAGAGTGAAAAATAATTATTAAAAATAAGCGTCTCAAGATTCTGCTCTCTCCCTGGAGAAGAGTTGGGGTGAGGTCTATAACTTATGCATTCATTTAAAGAACTTTCAAAACTTTTCGAAGAAAAATTCAACAGGAGGCACTTCCCAAGCCATCCTGAAAAGCTATATGATGCCTCACAATATTTACTAACCCTTGGGGGCAAACGTATAAGGCCATTGATGTGCCTGATGGGCAATGAGCTCTTTAATGAGATAAAATCCGATGCTTACCATGTAGCCTCTGCCATTGAATTGTTTCACAATTTTACGCTGGTCCATGATGATATTATGGATAAGGCTCCTCTAAGGCGGGGTATGCAAACAGTGCATATAAAGTATGGTGAGGCAACTGCATTGCTCGCGGGAGATGTAATGATGGTCGTTGCTTATGAATATCTCAATAAAGTGAGTGGAGAATATATTCACAAGATACTCTCACTTTTTAATAGGATGGCCAAAGAAGTTTGCGAAGGCCAGCAATTAGATATGGAATTCGAAAAAAATGATGATGTGAGTTTAGAAAATTACCTTGAAATGATAAGCCTCAAAACTTCCGTATTACTGGGAGCAAGCCTGCAGGCAGGCGCTTTAATTGGTGGTGCAGGTTTGGGCAATCAGCAACATTTATATGAGTTTGGAAAAAATCTCGGAATTGCATTCCAGGCACAGGATGATTATTTAGACGCTTTCGGAGACCCGGAAAAATTCGGAAAGAAACCCGGAGGGGATATTATGGCAAATAAAAAAACATTTTTGCTTATACAGGCTTTGCAAACTGGTAACTCTTCACAGGTTGCAGTCCTGCATGAAGTAATGCAACGTAATGATGAAGATAAAATTCAAGCTGTTCTTGATATATATAAAGCATGCAACATTAAAGATTGGGCTATGGAGCTTAAGCGAAAATATATGGAGCTTGCATTAGCCCATCTTGAAGAAACTGCCGTGCTTTCTGTAAGGAAAAAACCTCTTGCAGAACTTGCCGGCTATTTATTAGAAAGGGAAATATAAGCTCCCGGTTTTATTTAAGCTCCTATTTTTTCTTTACTTCTTTTTTGTCTTTTTTCTTTCCTACAATATAGCCGGCGCCTGCACCAATTGCACCTCCTATTATAGCACCCTTTACCGGGTGTTTACTCACAATAGCGCCGGTAGCAGCCCCTGCACCTCCCGCAATTACTGCATCTTTTTTTCTATGGCTCCACTGTTTTTTTGTCTTTTTTGTTTGTGCATCTATATTAACGTTGAAAAGAAATGTAAATGCAAGAAGGATAGTGATCACATAAAAAAGCTTTTTCATAACTCTGATTTTTAAAAAGTAAATATCATATTTTTTATTCAAATTCGTCAAATGGATGCATAGATTAATAAATTGAATTATTATTAAATTTGGATTCATTATATTATTAGAATAAGGCTTCTCAATTTACATCGTATCGTATTGATATAGATTATTCATTATCGTTTCTATATTGGCAATTATCGTTACATTTATCCTCTGCGATTGCTTGTTGTTTTTACTACAGAAATTTAATACATGCACTTAACGCCAAGAGAAACAGAAAAGCTTTTATTATTTCTTGCCGGGGAACTGGCAGAGAAACGTAAGGCACGTGGATTAAAATTAAACTACCCTGAATCTATTGCGCTTATAAGCAGCCGGCTGCAGGAAGCTGCGCGGGACGGTAGAACGGTGGCTGATTTAATGCAGTACGGAGCCACAATCTTATCACGGGAAGATGTAATGGAGGGAATTCCTGAGATGATACATGAAGTACACATTGAAGCTACTTTTCCTGATGGGACGAAACTGGTTACAGTGCATGATCCTATTCGGTAATCCAATTACGAATTAAAAATTAAAAATTAAAAATGATACCCGGAGAATATTTTGTTGGAGCAAATGATATTGAATGCAATGCAGGCCGCGAAACCATTTCAATTGCTGTTGTCAATACGGGTGATCGCCCCGTGCAGGTTGGCTCACATTTTCATTTTTTTGAAGTAAATCGTCAAATGGAATTTGATAGAAAAAAAGCTTTTGGAATGCGGCTTAATATTGCGGCAGGTACTGCTGTTAGGTTTGAACCAGGAGAAGAAAAAGAAGTGGAGCTGGTGGCTTTTGGCGGCGAAAAAAATGCTTTTGGATTTAATAATTTCGTTAACGGCGACACTGCCAATGAAGCAAATAAAGAAGAAGCTATAAAGAAATTATCTTCTCTTAACTTTAAAAACAAAGCTCAATGAGCCTTCACATCAACCGGATAAAATATGCCAACATGTATGGGCCTACTACCGGCGATAAGGTAAGATTAGGCGATACCGATCTTATTATAGAAGTAGAAAAAGATTTTGCTGTTTATGGTGAAGAAAATAAATTTGGCGGAGGTAAAACAATTCGTGATGGTATGGGGCAATCATCAACCGCCAGGAGAAATGAAGGTGTTCTCGATTTTGTGATAACCAGTGCATTGATCATGGATCATTGGGGGATCGTGAAAGCTGATATTGGTATAAAAGATGGTAAGATTGTGGGAATTGGCAGAGCAGGCAATCCTGATATAATGGATGGGGTTGATGATAATATGGTCATCGGCGCATCAACTGAAGTGCATGGTGGTGCAGGGTTGATACTAACTGCGGGTGGTATAGATTCTCACATACACTTTATTTGCCCGGAATTAATTGATCATGCTTTATTCAGTGGTATCACTACCATGCTTGGTGGGGGTACAGGCCCTGCTGATGGTACCAGTGCAACAACCATTACTCCGGGTGCGTGGAACCTCCAAAAAATGCTGGAGGCCGCAGATGCTTTTCCAATGAATCTTGGTTTTTTGGGCAAAGGAAATTGCGGCTCTACGCCACCGTTAGTTGAACAGATTGAAGCTGGAGCTATCGGTCTTAAGATTCATGAAGACTGGGGTTCAATGCCTGCAGTTATTGACGCATCTTTGCAGGTGGCAGACATGTTTGATATACAGGTTGCAATTCATACAGATACGTTAAATGAAGCAGGTTTTTTGGAAGATACTATTCGTGCTATCAATGGGAGGACGATTCATACATATCACACTGAAGGTGCAGGTGGTGGCCATGCTCCTGATATTATTAAAGCTGCAATGTATCAGAATATTTTACCATCAAGCACCAACCCAACAAGGCCTTTTACTATTAATACGATAGATGAACACCTTGATATGTTGATGGTTTGTCATCATCTTGATAAATCAGTACCCGAAGATGTAGCTTTTGCTGATAGCCGCATTCGCCCCGAAACAATCGCTGCAGAAGATATATTGCATGACATGGGCGTGTTCAGCATGATGAGTTCCGATAGCCAGGCGATGGGCCGTGTTGCAGAAGTGATAACACGTACCTGGCAAACCGCTGATAAAATGAAAAAGCAAAGAGGCTTTTTACCGGAAGATGAAAAGAACAACAATGATAATTTCAGGGCAAAAAGATATGTGGCAAAATATACCATAAACCCTGCGATCACACATGGAATATCTGAGTATGTTGGTTCAGTTGAAGCTGGAAAATTTGCTGATCTTGTTCTTTGGAAACCTGCGCTGTTCGGTGTGAAGCCGGAGATGATTATTAAAGGAGGAATGATAATAACAAGCAAGATGGGAGATCCAAATGCTTCTATTCCAACATCCCAGCCGGTTATGTACAGGCACATGTTTGGTGCTTATGGTAAAGCACTTCATAAGACTTGTTTCACATTTGTTTCGCAGGTATCATTAGATAATGGAATCGTACATTCTTATGATTTGCAAAAACAGATTTTGCCTGTAAAAAATTGCAGGAACATTAGTAAAAAAGATTTGATACACAATGATAAAACACCGCAGATTGATGTAAACCCTGAAACATATGAAGTGAAAGTTGATGGCGAAAAAATTACATGTGAACCTTTACAAGAAGTGGCTTTGGCACAACGTTATTTTTTATTTTAATAAATACCTATCATGCTGATAACAGAAAAATATGGGAATCTTCACTCATCAGAAATCAGCAATAAAAATGTAGACGCCTTACGCATAGAATGGCATGAGACGGGCAAACGAATTCTTCATAAAACAACGAAATCAGGTATCGGCGTAACTCTTAAATTCTTAAATGAAAATCCAAATTTTAAAGAAGGGGATATACTATGGCAGGATGAAAGCTCTTTAATAGCAGTTGAAATAATTCCCGTAGAATGTATAGTGGTTACTTCAGATTCTGTTATTGCCGTTGCTGCCTTATGCTACGAAATAGGAAACAGGCACCTGCCATTATTTTCTGAAAAAAACGAATTATTAATTCCTTATAATACGCCTTTGTATAATCTGCTACATTCATCGGGGTATTTAATCCGTATCGAAGAAAGAAAATTGAACAATCCTTTTAAGACGACTGTGTTACCTCATGTGCAGGTATCCGTTAACGGTAGTATTCCTACGAAAATACATCAGCTTTCAAGCTTATAATAAATGTATTCAACTAGCCTTTTGCAATTATTACATTTATGTGATCCTGCATTACCTATTGGGGGATTTTCACATTCAGCCGGGTTTGAAACTTATGTACAGGCAGGTCTTATAACCAATAAAGAGAAAGCGAAAGAATTTGTGATACAACAACTTTCTCAGAACATTTATTATACTGATTCGGCGTTGGTTTCATTGGCTTACGAAGCTGCAAGTAATAGTGATTTTGAAACAATAGTAAGTTTAGACGAAATATGTACTGCAGTTAAACTGCCAATGGAGACAAGATTCGCAAGCAATAAATTAGGGATTCGTTTATTAAAAATATTTGAAAATAATAATGGATTGGTTTTACCAAATAAGTATAAAACATACATTACAAACAAAGAAGCTTATGGCCATTATTGCATTGCATTTGCTTTATTGGCACAAAGCATGAATATAAAAAAACAGGAAGCACTTGCGGGTTTTTATTACAATGCCGCAAGCGGGTTTATTACGAATGCAGTTAAACTTATTCCATTAGGTCAGCAGGACGGCCAGGAAATATTAATGTCATTGCTTGCCATGATAAATAAACTCGCAGAAAAAAGTCTAAGCCCTGATAAAGACTTAATCGGTTATTGTTGTGCAGGCTTTGATATACGATGCATGCAGCACGAGCAATTATATTCAAGGTTGTATATGTCATGAAACCTCACCCTAACCCTCTCCGCAGGCGGAGAGGGAGCAGCAACAGGGCCCGGGCAGATATTAGTAAATGATTAATTTTAACCAGAAAATAAATTGTGCTTTAGATAATAAAATAACAATGCTCAATGATAATAAAATTGCTAATAAGTATAGG
>DASYOM010000189.1:0-50254 GCA_036007765.1 Chitinophagaceae bacterium
CTTCAGATGTAGCCAATGCATGGATGCAATTACAAATAAAACTTACCAGGTCCACGGCCGGTTACAATTCGTTAGTAACAAACCGGTCTTTTGGTTATGCCGGGATTACGCTGTACGAATCCATTTCTCCAGACGTTCCCAGAGGTATGTCACTATTATCTCAAATAGGCGGAACATCTATAGCTCCAACCAAAAAGAGGGATGCATATTTTTGGCCTGCATCACTCAATGCGGCCATGGCATCTATTACCAAACAATTTTTTGAAAGCACTTCAGCTGCCAACATGTTTACTATTGATTCGCTTGAAACTGCCTATAAAACTAAATTTCAAAATGAGGCAGATGCAGATAAAATAAAGAATGCAGAAGACTATGGTATAGAGGTTGCCAATTCTATTTTTGAATGGTCAAAAACAGATGGAGGACACCAGGCATACAAACATATTGTTGATCCTTCATACGTTCCGCCAGTAGGGCCAGGCTTATGGATACCAACCCCACCTGCGTTTGGACCGCCTGTTCATCCGCATTGGGGAGATAACAGGAGTTTTATAGCTAATAGCGCAGCGCTTACGCAACCAGGCCCGCCAATTGAATATTCTGAATCAGCTAAATCACCTTTTTATCAAATGGTAAATGAGCTGTATACTATTTCTTTATCACTTACACATGAAGATTCAACCATTGCAAAGTTTTGGGGTGATCAGCCAGGTAACCTTAATGTGCCGGCACATGCTGCAAATATTTTAACCCAGTTAATTGTTCTTAATAAAATGGATTTGTATGAAGCTGCTGCAGCCTATGCCCTTCATGGCATTGCAATGAATGATGCCAGTATATCAACCTTTAAAACGAAGTATACTTACAATCTTATCCGGCCTATATCTTATATCCACAATGTAATGCAGCATACTGCCTGGAACAGCGTGATACCCACACCTTCGCATCCTGAATATTCTGCAGCACATGCAGTGGTATCTGCGGCAAGTGCAACAGTGCTGGAAAGCATTTTCGGGAAGAATTATAAGTTTACTGACCATAGCTATGATGCCAGTTACGGAAGCCGTTCCTTTAATTCATTCGAAGAATATGCAGCTGAGGCCGGTCATTCTCGGCTGCTGGCAGGCATACATTATGGCCCTTCTATTGCAACAGGATTAATACAAGGCAAAAAAGTAGGTGAACTGGTAAATAAGTTAAAAGTAAAAAATTAATAGTGATAAAATATTATCAGCCGGGAGAATCTCCCGGCTGATTTCTATTTACTATTAAGATAAAAATAAACTTTGAGTTGAAATAACGTCAATATTCCATTAATTGCGAGGTGTCTTAAATCATTTGTTTTAAACGCTTGCACAAAATTTTTTCTTCCATTACTTTAGCCATTGCAAAACCCTGTTCAATGAAATACAGATGGCTGATATTGCTTTTATTGATTCCTCTTCTTTCACTATCACAAAACGGGCAGATAAATAGTCTTAAAAAAGTTTTGCTTAGTGCAAGCGATACGCAGGAAGTAAATATTTTAAATGAAATTTCCAGGCTGTATTACAACCAAAAACAAAGTGTAAATGACAGCAATCTCATAATCTCAGCAGGGGAATTTGCCGGTAAAGCCCTGCAATTATCAAAGCAAATAAATTATACGAAAGGAATCGGCATTGCTCTTTTTAACACAGGTGAAGTATTATCTGATAAGGGAGATCTTCATCAAGCCATTTCCAAATTCAACGAAGCCATGCCTTTTTTAAAAGAAGCTGGAAACAATAAAATACTTGGCGATTGCATGGCATCACTTGGCGATTGCATTCATGAACTTGGCAATAACCAACAGGCCATTGAATATTATAATTCATCGCTTGTCGCATTTCGAAAAATTAATGATACTTCTGGTATAATAGGCAGTCTGGAATGGAAGGGGCATAGTTATTTTGATTTAGGAGATTATAAAAATGCTTATAAATACGGGCAGGATGCTTCTGAGCTTGTTCAAAAAACCAGGGATACACTTGCACAAATTCAAACAGCTGCTCATCTGGCTAATTTATTTCTTGGAGCAGACATGCCTGAAACTGCTTTAGAATACATGCGCATAATTACCCGCTTTTATCCCAACATATATAAATCAAAAGAAATTTCATCATGGGAAACCCAGTGGGGTTTATTAAAGGCAGGCGAAGCATATTTACAACTGGGAGATACTGACTCAGCGATGCAGGTTGCTCAAATTGTAGGGTTTGATCTTGGTGATCATGACCAGGATTTATTCTTAGGACATTTATACTATGCAAGACATGAATATAGCAAAGCACTTCCTTATTATACAGACGGCTTTAAAATCTCAGAGCAAACTGATCATAAAATAACACTGGCGCGTCATGCCAATGAATTAAGCCGGGTTTATATTGTTATAAAAAAATATGATTCTGCTCTGTACTATGCCAATAAAGCATTGCTGACTGCACAGAAAATACATGCGCTTTTGGAAATGAAAAATGCCATTGGCAATCTCGCCGATATTTATGATAGAATTAAAGATTATACTAAAGCATATCACTTTACCCAATTATATAAATCTTTAAGTGATTCATTGGCGCCGGAAGAATACAAAAGAAAACTGGCGCTTATACAAATACAGCGGCAACTTGAAAATCAACAGCAGCAGGCGCAATTGCTGGCAAAAGAAAATCAATTACAATTGCAGCGAAATACTTTCGAAAAGGCCAGGGCGAGAAGAATTCAAATAATGGCAATCATTATTGTTAGCGCAACGGCTTTGGTTATTGCTGCGATAATAATGAATCTTCGCCTGAAACGAAAAAAAGATCAGTTGCAAAAAAAACAATTGCAACAGGAACTGGAATTACAAACTGCTGAATCGAAACGTCTTGAGGCAGATTTTACAGTTCGTTCAATGGAACTTGAAATGTTGGCATTGCGTTCCCAAATGAACCCGCATTTCATTTTTAACTGCCTGAGTTCTATCAATCGCTACATTCTAATAAATAACACTGAAGCTGCTTCGTCTTATCTCACTAAATTTTCCCGGCTGATAAGAATGGCTTTGCAACATTCTGAAAAATCAATGATAACACTGGAGAAGGAATTAGAAATGCTGCGCCATTATTTAGATTTGGAAAGGCTTAGGTTTAAAAATGCTTTTGATTATAGTATAACATTTATCAACACGATAGATACTGCCACGATATTTGTTCCGCCTTTGATATTACAGCCCTTCGCTGAAAACGCTATCTGGCATGGACTAATGCATAAAAAAGGAACCGGCCATCTTGATATTGCTTTAAGCATTGAAGGCAAAATTTTAACCGGCATCATAACCGACAATGGCATCGGGAGAACTGAAGCAGCTTTGCTTAATAGCAAAAATGCAGAGAAGGGAAAATCTATGGGTGTTCAAATTACTGTGGAACGTTTAGCGCTTTTGAACCAGACAACTGACCAGAAATCTTTTTTTGATATAGAGGATATTATAGACAAAGAAGGAAATACTTCGGGTACGAAGGTTGAACTGAAAATACAATATAAGGATATGGTTGAAGCTTTTGATTAAAAAAAATTTAAGCGATCTCCATAATCCGGGTGAAATATAAAATGTAAATAATTTAAAAATGATTAACATAATAATTATAGATGATGGTATAAGAATAGAAATTTATGGTTTCATGAATAAAGATGGATGTAGCAGCGGCACTGGTGTTGATATAAAAATTCCGGTTAGTTATATATAAAAATTTATGTCGCTAAAAAAACAAATATTGATATGCCTTACACAACTTTTGTGCGTTTTATGTTTTGCCCAAACTGAAACTATTGACAGCTTAAAAAAAATATTACCCTTATTAAAAGATACTGCAAGAATTGATTGCCTTAATGAATTGGGGTCTGAATTTTCAGACAGGTATTGGAGTAAATCAAAATATCAGCAAACCGATACTGCATATATCTATACACTTCAGGCGCAAAATGAGTCGCAGCAATTACACTATCTAAAAGGTATTGGCAGGGCTCTGCAAAACATGAGCTTTATTGAAGAAGAGCATGGCAACTTTAAAGCAGCAGAAGATTACACACGAAAAGCGCTGCCTGTTTTAGAAAAACAAAATATGCAGGCAGACTATCATAGAAGTTCTGTCTTTCTTGGCTGGATATTACATAACCGCGGTTTTTTTGCGCAAAGCATTTCAATATATAAAAAAGAGCTTCCATACTACGAAGCCATAAAAGACACAGAACACGTTGCCGGGCTTTACAGGGTGACTGCAAGAGCTTATGACAACCAGGGAAATTCAGAAAATGCATTTACTTATTTACAGAAAGATTTTGCAATCCAAAAAAAACCAACAGATGCCTGGGGTAAAAGAAGCAGCGCTGGTTTAAAAGCTAATGTTTACTTAGCCGCAGGCGATACTGCAAATGCAGCCTTTTATTATAAGCAGGCTGCGCTTGCTTCAGTTGACCAGCATGTAATCTTAGAAGCTTATCACTCAAATATGTCAATTGCTTATAGTCTGCAGAAAAAGTATGATTCTGCATTATGGGAAATCCGAAAAAGCAACAGTATAATACAATCATCAAATGAAGATTTATTATTTAGGAAAAAGGCATTGATGATAAACTATAATATCTTAAGCGCCTTATTTGTTTCGCTTAAAGAATTTGATAGCGCAATTACGTATAGCCGGCAACCCATGAGCTTTTTTAAAAATGGTGATTATGTGATTTTTCTTTTACCTGTACTTAAAACTGTTGCCGATGCTTATCATGCAAAAAAAGAAAACTCTAATGCGCTGTTTTATACAAATCAATTATTGGCTTATGCACAACGTTCAGGTGCAAGGAGATTTAAACGCGACGGTTATAAATTGTTATGGCAAATTTATGCAGATATGCATAAAGCAAATCTTGCTGATAATTATCATTTGAAATATATTCTGCTAAATGATTCTTTACAAAACGATAAATATATTTCACAAGCTGCGGCTTGGAAAGCTATCAATGATATAAACATTAATGAAGCCAATTACCAAAATCAATTAAAAATAAATGAAGAACGTAATAACGATAAAATAAAATTTATTAATAATGAAAAGAAAACTCAACTCTATGTATTTATCTCAGCAATTGTTTTGATTAGTTTGTTTACCACATTGATTATAAGAAACACCAGGCTAAAAAGAAAAAAAGACCAATTACAATTAATGATGAATGAAGCAAATATTACGCTGGAAAAACAAAACAGAGAACAGGAAGTCGCACAGTTGAATCACCAGAAAACAGAGCTTGAAATGCTGGCGCTCAGGGCCCAAATGAACCCACATTTTATTTTTAACTGTTTGAGTTCTATCAACCGCTTCATCTTAATAAATAATACAGAAGCTGCTTCGTCTTATCTCACTAAATTTTCCCGGCTGATAAGAATGGCTTTGCAACATTCTGAAAAATCTATGATAACACTGGAGAAGGAATTAGAAATGCTGCGCCATTACTTAGATTTGGAAAGGCTAAGATTTAAAAATGTTTTTGATTACAGCATCACTTTTATTAACACAATTGATGCATCCACCATATTTGTTCCTCCTTTAATATTACAGCCCTTCGCTGAAAACGCTATCTGGCATGGACTAATGCATAAAAAAGGAACCGGCCATCTTGATATAGCGTTAAGTATTGAAGGCAAAATTTTAACCAGCATTATAACCGATAATGGTATTGGAAGAGCCGAAGCGGCTTTGCTTAACAGCAAAACTGCAGAGAAGGATAAGTCTATGGGCGTTCAAATTACTGTTGAACGTTTAGCTCTTTTGAACAAGACAACTGACCAGAAATCTTTTTTTGATATAGAGGATATTATAGACAAAGAAGGAAATACTTCGGGTACAAAAGTTGAACTAAAAATACAGTATAACGATATGATTGAGGCTTTTGAATAATTAAAAAAATTAAATGATCACTGCAATTATAGTAGATGATGAACCCGATTGCTGCGAATCGCTGGCAACGTTATTAGAGCGGTATTGCCCCGAAGTAAAAATTTTAGACATTTGTTATTCT
This sequence comes from Chitinophagaceae bacterium, assembly GCA_036007765.1. Classification (GTDB taxonomy): domain Bacteria; phylum Bacteroidota; class Bacteroidia; order Chitinophagales; family Chitinophagaceae; genus Ginsengibacter. The sequence goes on from DASYOM010000189.1 coordinate 6,073, forward strand.
GCGGATGCAGCTTTACAATCTATTAAAGAGCAGAAGCCACAAATACTTTTTCTCGATATTGAAATGCCTTTTATGAATGGATTTCAGTTGTTAGAAAAATTAGATACTATAAATTTCGAATTAATATTCACTACCAGCTATGACCAATATGCCATCAAGGCGATTCGCTTTAGCGCCCTGGAATATTTATTAAAACCAATAGACCTTGAAGAATTACAACAGGCTGTAAAAAAAGCTGTAAAACGTAATTCATTCCCACAGCCTCAACAATTAGAAATTCTGCTCGAGAAATTAAAACATCCAACAGTGCTCTTCAATAAGGTAGCAATACCAACTATGGAAGGATTTCAATTTGTACTTGCAGAGGCTATCATAAAATGCGAAGCTGAAAATAACTATACAATCCTGTTTTTAAAAGATAAAAGGAAATTGATAGCATCCCGTAATTTGAAAGATATTGAAGAAATGCTGGAAGACTATTCGTTCATTCGCGTCCATAATTCCTATGTGGTAAACATAAACGAAGTTGAGAAATATGTGAAAGGAGAAGGAGGTTATTTGGTGATGAGCGATGGCTCAACCGTAAATGTATCCAGGAGCCGTAAAGAATTACTTATGAAAAAAATTATACAAAGAAGATGTTGAAAAAAATCAGATAATTTTTTTATCTCTTGCTTTCTTCAGATTTAGATTCTGAAATCTATTCAATACATTCCAATGTTAACTAAAGTCCCAGCTTGAGCCCGAATATCCACCATTAATTAATTCAACCAACTTTTTCAGCTTGTAAAAGGTTTATATCAACTTTTCAGTTCAATAATAATTATTTAAACTCTTTTCAAATTAAGCACAAAGTGGAGGCTTCGCTAATCAGAGGATATGCTTCAGGCTAAAAATGTTTTCAGAATAAAATAATGAAAAGAAAGAAATAAATGCAGCACTTGCATTGCTAAGTACTAAAGGTTGGGAAGACTGCTAATCAAATTGCTTTTAGATTTAACCCGCTATATCATTCCGTATTATAAGCCCATTTCACCAGCGTAGCTCCCCATGTAAAACCTCCACCAAAAGCTGCAAGTACAATCAGGTCGTCTTTCTTTAATTGCTTTTCCCATTCCCATAAGCATAATGGAATGGTTGCTGAAGTTGTATTGCCATAGCGTTGAATGTTGATCATGACTTTATCCAAACTTAAGCCCATACGATTTGCTGTGGCGTCAATAATTCTTTTGTTGGCCTGGTGAGGAACCAGCCACGCAATATCGTTGCCGGTTAAATGATTTCTTTCTAGTAATTCGTAGGAAATATCTGCCATACCTTTTACGGCAAACTTAAAAACTGTGGGCCCTTCCTGGTATATATAATGTTCTTTAGCCATTACCGTCTCCACAGAAGCAGGCTTTGCTGAGCCACCAGCTACCATCTTAAGATATTCTGCCCCGCTTCCATCAGTTTTTAAAAGGCTGTCCTTTATACCATAGTCCTCTTCGTTTGGCTCCAGCAAAATGGCGCCTGCCGCATCACCGAAAAGCACGCAGGTAGTGCGATCGCTGTAATCAACAATGCCACTCATTTTATCAGTCCCAACAATCACTACTTTTTTATAACGGCCACTCTCGATAAACATGGCGCCAGTTGTCACACCAAATAAAAATCCTGAGCAGGCTGCAGAAAGGTCGAAGCCAAATGCGTTAGTCGCTCCTATTTTGTGGGTGATAATATTTGCAGTTGCAGGAAAAGTCATATCAGGGGTAACAGTACAGCAAATGAGGCAATCAATTTCTACAGGATCTATTCCTCGTTTTTTACAAAGTTCCAAAACCGCTGGAACTGCCATTTCAGATACGCCTTTATTTTCTCCTTTTAAAATTCTTCTTTCCTCAACCCCGGTTCTTGTTTTAATCCATTCATCGCTGGTGTTGACCATCGTTTCAAGTTCCGCATTAGTAAGCCGGTATTCCGGAACGTATGCGCCAACCGCTGTAATTGCCGCCGATATTTTCCTATCCATTTATATGTTTGGGATTTTATTGAAGGCTCGAAATTACAACATCCTGCCTATTACATTATCCGTACATTATAACAATTTATTATTATTAGCCCCATTACTTTGAATTACTTATTTTTGGCGCTCTAAAATCTAATATGATCGCATACCTGTCAGGAAAATTTGCATATAAAAACCCGACTGTCGTTTATGTGGATGTACAAGGCGTAGGCTACAATGTGAATATAAGCCTGAATACCTATTCCCATATTCAACACCTTAGTGAAGGGAAACTCTATACCTACCTGCAGGTGAAAGAAGATGCTCATACCTTGTATGGGTTTTTTGATGCACTGGAAAAAGAAATGTTTGTTATGTTGATAAGTGTCTCCGGCGTAGGTGCAGCAACCGCAAGAATGATGCTGTCTCATATGAAGCCCTCCGAAATAAGTAATGCAATCATACAAAACAATGCACGGGTACTGGAGAGCGTAAAAGGAATTGGAAGAAAAACTGCGGAGAGGCTTGTGCTTGAATTAAGAGATAAAGTTTCAAAAATGTCATCAACTTCGGTTGGTACTCAATCTCACGGCAATACTTTGGAGCAGGATGCGTTAAATGCTTTAGTGGCGCTTGGAATTGCAAGGCCTATGGGAGAACAGGCAATTAAGAAAATCATTGTTTCCGATCCAACAATAAATACCCTGGAGGAGTTAATAAAAAAAGCCCTAAAAGCTATTTGAGAGAAATCTACCTTAATTAATTTGTCGGATGTTGCTGTACAGAAAATTGACTCCAAATTTCTTTGGGTTGCTATTGATTTGCTTTCTTTCCATGGCATTTTCAATAGTTGTATGCAACAAGGCTTCCGCACAGGATTCAACTCTCAAAAGTTCGACTGATACCTTACATTATCCCATTCATGACAGGCGTGGCGATTTCTTTTCCAGCTCCCGCAGCACATTCGATTTTAATCCGCCTTCCAACATAAGTGATTCAATCGCCTACGATCCTGTAACCAAAAGATATATCGTTTTTGAAAAAATAGGAAATCGTTATTACAGAACTCCGACCTCTTATACCTTTGATGAATTTGCAGCCATCCAGGCAAAAAAATCTGAAACAGAATATTTCAGGAAAAGAGCCAATACACTTAATATTTTAAATCGCGGGAGAATAAAGCCAAAGCTAAATGTTTACGATAATTTATTCAATCGTTTATTTGGCAACGGGAAAATCGATATTCAACCCCAGGGAAATGTAGATATTACTGCAGGCTACCAGGGGCAAAATATTAAGAATCCGACCTTACCGGAAAGAGCAAGAAAAAACGGTGGATTTGATTTTAATATGGATGCACAGCTTAATGTGAATGCAAACATAGGAGACAAGTTAAAATTTCCCATCAGTTATAATACACTTGCAAATTTTGATTTTACCAATCAGCTCAAGCTTGATTACAGTGGTACTGATGACGAGATATTAAAAAGATTCGAAGCAGGTAATGTAACCTTTCCATCAAGAAGTACCTTGATCCCGGGAGCGCAATCATTGTTTGGAATAAAAACACAATTACAGTTTGGTAAACTATATGTTACGAGCGTGCTTGCCAACCAAAAATCCCAGCGGCAATCAGTCAATTTGCAGGGAGGCGCCGCCGCACAGCAATTTGAATTTAAAGCCGATGATTATGAAGAGAACAGACATTTTTTATTAGGACAATATTTTAAAGAAAATTACAATAAGGTAATGAGTAATTTGCCTGCCGTAACAACGCCAGTCCAGATATTACGGCTGGAAGTATGGGTTACGAATAAAAACGGCACCACCACACAGGCAAGGGATATTGTTGGGTTAATGGACCTTGGCGAAGCAAACCCATACCGCCCTTTTACAGTAAATGGAACATTGCCGGCAAATTCCACTAACTCAGAATACCAGCAGGTTACCAGTAATCCTTCAAGCCGTAACGCTGCCTTGATTACTAACCAGCTTTTAAGTATGGGATTAAACCCTGTACAGGATTTTGAAAAAACATTTGCAAGGAAACTTGATTCATCACAATATATATATAATTCCAAAGTAGGATTTCTCTCTTTGAGCCAGCCTTTACAGCCCGATGAAGTGCTTGCTGTTGCCTATCAATATTCCTACAATGGAAAAATTTTCCAGGTCGGTGAATTTTCCCAGGATGTTACACCCGATTCGGTATCGAGCAATCAAAATGTACTTTTTTTAAAATTATTGAAAGCCACATCACAAAGGCCCAATCTTCCCATTTGGCAACTAATGATGAAGAATGTTTACAGCGTAGGTTTTGGAACACTTGAAAGGCTTGATTTTAATTTGAATGTTTTATATGAGCAACCAGGTTTTGGGGCAAAAAGATATCTTCCTTTCGGGGATCTAAACCAAGGCACGCCCATTTTAACTTTGATAAATTTAGACAGGCTAAACAATCAAAATGATCCCCAGCCTGATGGGGTATTTGACTATGTGGAAGGATACACTGTGATTCCACAATACAGCAGGGTGATGTTCCCATTATTACAACCTTTTGGCCGTGACCTTGCCCCAAAAATATTTACTGATACCACGATTGCAAAGGACAGCTTGTTTTATCCGTTATATGATTCTATCAAAGCAGTTGCGCAGCAATTTCCCAATCTAAACAGGTTTGTATTAAAGGGCTCCGCAAAATCATCTTCCAATTCTGATATCAGTATTGGATATAATATTCCACCGGGCTCAGTAAAAGTTACGGCAGGCGGCCAACAGCTTAGTGAAAATATTGATTACACGATCAATTATGATCTCGGCACAATTAAGGTAATTAACCAGGCAATAATAAATGCGGGTATCCCGGTTCAGGTGAATTTTGAAAACAATGCCACCTTTGGCCTTCAGTCGAAAAGTTATCTCGCTCTGCGCCTGGATTACCTTGCTAAGAATACAGCAAAGGAACAATTATCCTTAGGGGCTACAATGGTAAGGCTTAGCGAAAGGCCTTTTTTCACAAAAGTTGATTACGGTGAAGACCCGATCAAAAATACAATGTATGGCCTCGATGCAAATTACCGCAGGGATGTTCCCCGGCTTACTAAATTATTAAATAAACTTCCTTTTTACAGTACTACAGCGCCATCTGCTATAAACGGCTATGCTGAAGTTGCATTCTTAAAACCGGGCCACTCTCCCCAAATAGGGAAAGGCAGCAGTGGAGTAATTTATATAGATAATTTTGAAGGAAGTAAAAGTGATATTGATCTTCGTTTCCCGCCAATAGCCTGGGCACTGGCATCTACGCCTTTTGGAGCTACAGATCAAACAGGCACTGTTACACTTTTTCCAGAAGCAGGATTAAATAATAATCTTGACTATGGCAAGAACAGGGCGAAGATAGCATGGTACCAGATTGAGCCCACACTACAAGATCGAAAAAATATAAATAATCCTTTAAAGGGAAACGATTCTGCTTTATTAGATCCAAGGACCCGATCCGTTTCTCAATCAGAAATCTTTCCTCAAAGAACAACTGATTTCGGACAGAATCAATTAATAACATTTGACCTTGCTTATTACCCAACAGATCGTGGCCCTTACAATTATGACGCAAGTACATCAGGTGTAAACTCTTTAGGAAAATTATTAAACCCACGCCAGCGCTGGGGAGGCTTAATGCGAAATATTGATCAGACAGATTTTGAAACTGCTAATGTCGAATACATTGAATGCTGGGTACAGGATCCCTTCATAAAAAATCCCACAAGTACCGGTGGTAAATTTTATATTAACCTTGGAAATATTTCTGAAGACGTACTTAAAGATTCAAGGAGGTTTTATGAGAATGGGCTTCCTACACCAAATGCACCTTCGCAGGTAGATACTTCTGTTTGGGGAAATGTGCCACGCAATCCGATACAGGTTACCAACGCATTCAGCAATGATCCGAACGATAGGCCTTTCCAGGATGTAGGCTTTGATGGATTATCTGACAGTGCAGAAGTAACTAGAAGAAGAGTTGATTATTTAAATGTATTAGCCGCTAACTTTGGTGCAAATTCCAGGGCTTACCTGGATGCAATTTCTGATCCTTCTTCAGATAATTATCAATATTATCGTGGGAGCAACCTTGATGCCCAGGGTGCCGATATCCTCGCCCGTTACAAAAGATTCAATAACCCACAAGGGAATTCCCCTATTGCAGATAATAATGCGCAATTTTCTTCGGCAGCAACTTTATACCCGGACCAGGAAGACGTGAACCGGGATAATACACTGAATGAAACAGAGGAATATTTTCAATATATAGTCGACCTGAAACCGCCGACTGATCCTGCAATGACGATCGGCCAGAATTTTATTGTTGATAAAAAAGTAGTTACTGTAAAACTGGTTAACGGCAGTACAAGGCCTGAAACATGGTACCAGTTAAGGATTCCAATAAATTCTTATAATAAAAAAATTGGCAACATCCCTGATTTTAAATCCATTCGGTTTATAAGAATGTTCTTAACTGACTTCAGTGATAGTGTTGTCGTACGTTTCGGTAAGCTTGATCTCGTAAGAAATACCTGGAGAAAATTTCAATTTAAACTGGACTCAACCGGAAATTATAGCCCTGAGATTACTACCGATTTTAATGTAGGCGCTGTAAACATTGAAGAAAATGACAAGCGCACTCCCCTTCCCTATCGTACCCCAAGAGAAATTGAAAGGGTTCAAACATTGAGCAACAATGGGGTAAATCTTTTGCAAAATGAACAGGCACTCACTCTTAAATTTTGCGATCTGTCGCGTAATGACGGTAAAGCGGTTTTTCAAACATTCGCAAACAGGGATCTCAGGCAGTTTAAAAAACTGGAAATGTACATTCATGCTGAAAAAGCGCAGAACACACCATTAAACGATGATGACTTATTCGCTACGGTGCGGATAGGAAGTGATTTTGTTTCCAATTATTATGAAGTAAAAATTCCTTTAAAGCTTACACCTCTTAACACCGGCCTCAATCCAAACAGTGATCAATACAACGATACTTTATGGAGAAAGGCTAATAATCTTGAGCTGTCACTTGAAGTGCTCACCAGGATTAAAACGGCGAGAAATCTATCGAGCTCACCGATAAATGTATTGTATTCGCAGGTGCAGGGTAACGGTCAAACCTATTCGATAATGGGCAATCCAAATCTTGGCGAGGTAAAAGGAATTTTAATGGGTGTTAAAAATGAGAAAGTTGAAGGCGCATGTGGTGAGCTGTGGTTCAATGAGCTACGGCTTTCATCCCTCGATGAAAAGGGAGGCTGGGCGGGGCTCGCACGTCTTGATGCGAACCTTGCAGACCTTGGGACCATATCGGTTTCAGCCAATACCCATACCAACGGATTTGGTACATTGGAACAAAGGGTTAATGAACGATTCAGGGATTATTACTTCCAGTTTGATGCCGCAGCCAACCTGGAGCTTGGAAAACTTTTGCCTAAAAATGCAGCGCTGTCAATACCTTTTTATGCCAGCATTACACAATCAATCAGCACCCCGCAATATGATCCTTTTGACCTTGATCTTAATTTAAAACAAAAAATTAAACTTGCGCCGGCTAGAGAGAGGGATTCTATTCGTACCCAGGCAATTGATTTTGTATCTACCAAAACAATAAGCTTTACAAATGTTCATAAAAACAGGACCAACAGTAAAAAGCCCATGCCATGGGATATAGAAAATCTTGACCTGAATTATTCTTTTACTAAGACCACGGCGCACAATCCCCTTATTGAATACAACGATGTAACCAAACAGCGTGGAGGCGTAGGGTATAACTATGCCCCGCAGCCGAAGTTTTTTGAGCCGTTTAAAAAATTATTTAAGAAGAAGAAAACACATTGGTTTGATCTCATAAAGGATTTCAATATCAATCCTATTCCATCTCAGCTAACATTAAAAGCTGACCTGTTCAGGCAATTTGGAGTAATTAAACCAAGAAGTATCGGTGAAGACAAATACGTAATTCCTGAAACCTTTGATAAATATTTCACATTTGACAGGAGTTATATTTTCCGCTGGGATCTTACCCGTTCTTTGAATATTGATTATTCTGCATTAAATAATGCAAGAATTGATGAGCCCTATGGCCGGCTGAATACGAAAGCAAAAAAAGATACTGTTAAAACAAATTTCTTTGACGGTGGAAGAAATACTTTATTCACCCAATCAATTAATTTTTCTTACAATGTGCCGCTTAATAAATTTCCACTAACTGACTGGACAACATTAAGATTGAGATATACGGCAAACTATCGCTGGATAGGCGCTTCAAGGCTTGCAGTAAATCTTGGAAATTTTCTTGAGAACGGACAACAGGAAGAAGCCAATCTACAGCTTGATTTTACAAAACTTTATAACAAATCAAAATGGTTGAGAGCTATTGGCCAGCCGAAACAACAGGCGCAGAATGATGATGCTGCAGGTGATACTTCAGCTTTAAAAAAGCCGAATCCAAAATTACAACCTAAGGCAAAAAAAGATTCTAATGCATTGCCTGAAATAAATGGCGTCGTAAGAGTGTTTGGAAAATTGCTTACGAGCATCAAATCTATGACTGCAACACTTTCTCAAAACAGCAATACAAGGCTGCCCGGCTATGCCGATAGCACACAACATTTCGGAGAAAATTTTAAAAGCATGGCGCCGGGATTTGATTTTATTCTTGGTAAACAACCAGATAGTAATTGGCTGAACAGGGCTGCGGACCGGGGACTCATCACAAAAGACTCTAATTTCAATGATCTTTTTGTTCAGAATTTCGATCAGCGGTTAACTGTATCTGCTCAGCTTGAGCCCGTGCGTGATCTTACTATTGATGTAAATGTTGATAAGACTTTTAATAAGAATTACTCTGAAACTTTTAAAGACACAACAGGCACCGGAAATAATTTTGGGCACCTCACGCCTTATATAGGCGGAGGTTTTAATGTAAGCTATATAGCCTTCAATACATTATTTGAAAAATATAGCCCTAACCAAATTTCAGCTACATTCATTAAATTTCAGGACTACAGGCAGGTATTATCAAAGAGGTTAGGTAACCTGAACCCATATAATAAACTTGCAGGGAACCCCACAGGCAGCGATGGATATGCATTGGGGTACGGGCGTTATGCAGTGGATGTGCTCGTTCCTGCATTTATCGCCGCATATACAGGACAGGACCCTACTAAAATTTCTCTTGTGAAACAAAATAATTCTAATTTAAAATCAAATCCTTTCAGGGATATATTACCTAAACCTAACTGGCGGATAACTTATAATGGATTGAGCAGGATAAAAGGACTGGATAAAATATTTACGAATTTTTCGCTTACACATGCGTATAATGCAAGCCTGGGTATGAATAGCTTTACCTCAGCATTATTGTATCGTGATGTTTCAAGGTTTGGGTACCCTTCATTTATAGATACAGTGTCCAACAATTACATTCCATTCTTCCTGATACCAAACATCACCATCCAGGAACAATTTGCTCCCTTAATTGGTATCGATATGAGTTTCACCAACCAGCTTTCATTGAAATTTGAATACACCAAGCAACGCCAGTTAAGCCTTAGCCTTATTGATTACCAACTAAGCGAAGTGCGCTCTACAGAATATACTTTTGGAGGTGGGTTCCGTAAGCGTGGGTTAAAGCTTCCATTCAAAATACCATTCACGAAAACGGATACCAAGAAGCTGGATAATGAAATTAATTTCAGGCTCGATTTTAAAATAAGAGATAATGTAACTTCCAACAGCAGGCTTGATCAAAACAGTGCGTTCGCAACGAACGGTAGTAAAGAAATTACGATAAGCCCTACCATTGATTATTACATCAGTAACCGCATTAATGTAAAATTATATTTCGACCAGCGAAGAGTTAATCCATATATTTCTTCATCGCCACCTACGGTTGATACAAGGGCTGGTGTGCAGGTGAGGATATCGTTGTCTCAATAAAGTTAGTGTATCAGCATCACCATTCCTTTTTGTTCTTGTGATTTGCCGGTTAATAAATCTTTATAATTCATGAGCCATACATACGACCCCGTTGGCTGAGGTTCCTTTTTCCAGCTTCCATCCCATCCGTTTGCGGGGTTTTGTGAAATAAAAACCAGTTGCCCCCAGCGGTTAAATATTTTTAATTTATAATTGTCGAATAGACATTGAATTCCCGGTTTGAACACATCATTAATTCCATCACTGTTGGGTGTAAATGCAGTGGGCACGTAGAATTTGCAGGCGCAGTTTTCATAAGTTATGTTGATTGAAGATGGTGTAGTGCCACAAATGTTGGATACATTAACTGAATATACGCCTGGCTTAGTAATTGTGTATTGCGGCTGGGTTGAGCCATCATTCCATAAGAAGTTTGATTGAGGATAAAATGCATTTAATAACAAATGATCTTTTATACAAAGGATTGTGTCATTGCCTAATGATATAGAAGGTTTTGAAGTGTAGGCTACATTTATTCTGCCTGTTGTATCGCAGCCATTCGTTAAAACTTTTACTGAATAGGCACCAGGATTATTAACAATAAATATTGGCTGTTTTGAACCGTCCTGCCATAAATATGTTGCATTACTATTTGTAGCATTAAGAGTAAGCATTTCTCCAGAACAAAGTATTGTATCATTGCCAAGTTGAACAAACGGCAAAGGCTTGACAAGAACATTAATACTATCTCTTTTCATACAACCATTCTGTGATATTTCTAACCAATAATTTCCCGAAGTGTTTATGGTTTCTGTATTTGTTGTCTTGCCTGTGTTCCATAAAAAAGTTGCTGGTATAATATTCGCTTTTAAAGTAACAGATGCCCCTTTACAGATTGATGTATCATTACCTAATGAAAAGTCCGGATAAGGATTAAAATATAAATTTATGCTGTCTCTCGCTGAGCAACCGGTTACAAGGTCTTTTACTTCTACCCAATACAAACCAGATTGATTAGCCTGATATGTTGAATTAGATGATCCATCCTGCCATAAAAATAAGTTACCTGAAGATTTTGTTGGAATTAAAACAAAGTTGCTGCTACCGCATAGAATAGTATCATTACCCAGGTTAACATTTAACTTACCGGCCTGAATTACCTTATTGACAGTATCACTACCACAACCAGAATATCTTACAAGCTTTACATTAAACAGACCCGGAGCGGAAAATAAATGAACCGGACTGTCTGATATTGAAATGTTATTCATTCCTGATGCCACATCTCCAAAATCCCATTTTACGGATGTAACATTTGATGGTTTTGTATAATAAAAATTAATAGATTGGCCTGTACAAGCATTACTAAAGGTAAAACCTGGTTGCCAGTAGCTTTGAATAAAAGTAGGCAGTCCAAATCTTCCACGTTGATTACTTCCCGAAAACTGAATCTGATCAAGAACAAAATTGCAGGCAACGCCTATTGAATCCGGGGAATTGATTACTGATAAAGTTGGCTGTGTCAATAAATGCGACATGTACATTTTACCATCAGGTGCCATTTGCAAGGCTCCAAACGTTTGATACGTCCAGTTATTACTGTAAATAATTTTTTTTGAAGTAATTATTCCTGCGAGTGTTGGTTGTGAAATATCATATTGCAATACAATATTTTTAGTTTGCAAGGCACTGACATCAAAATAAAATACTGTCGAATAAAGTAATTTGGAATCCGGGGAAAATTCAACTCCGTAAGGGCTGGAATAATTTTCTGCAGGTAAAAAAAGTGATTGCGGATTGGATACTATTCCTGTAACATTATCAAAGTCTAACACATCGAGGTCGAGTAAATTATGGGCTGCTGCAAGTTTCTTACCATTCGGAGATGCCTTTAAATAACCAATATTACAATCCACAGGCCCTGTTACTACGCGGCCGGTGTTACTGGTAACCGGAACGGTATTAATACCTGAACCTGTAACAAGATATGCATAGTATGCATTTGAATTCCAGCCATGAGCGATAACCCAAATATCCCTGCCATTGCAATGCTTGACCGCTGTAATTTTTTCTGTTACCGGAATTTTTAATTGTATATTTTTTATTTCTACATCGCCATTGCCGTTATCCAGCTCCATATTAATTATTGAATAATTCAAGCCCTTTGCTCCTCCCAATTGATCAACTGTAAATACATAATATCTTGAGGCATCACCGATTTTTGGTACAACGATAGCCGATTGGGTACTGCTCACATCTCCAAACAAACCATTGCCATTTGGCATTATTTGATGTTGCTTATTCCATACGGTAATTCCATCGGTGTAGAAAAGAAGGGAACCTGAACTGCTACAGATAGCCGCAACTCCTTCTTCAGTAAAAATTTGTCCGTTGTTTAATACGGTTGGCGAGCCTCCTGAAAAATCTAAACCTGCATAATGGCCGAAGTACCAGATATTGGCCTCCTTTTGTGCAAAGGAATTAAAAGAAACTAACTGAAAAAGAATTGAAACAATTATAATCCAAAAAAAATTTGGTATGGGAAAAGCCATGCTTCTTTTTATCTTTTGATAAAACCAACCTATAAAAAAATATTCTCGGCAAAGGCAATGCATGGTTGAGTAACTATAGTTTTATTCCTATGCCCGCCATTACATTTACAGAAGATAAATTATATTTTCTTTTTCCGGAAATTGATGGGCCCGGATCAGGGAAGTTAGGATTATACGAATAATTGATTTGGGGATTTGAATTGCAATAACTAACATCAAAAAGTAGATCAATCCTGGAATTAATCTGGTAATTTATTCCTGCACTTAGCTGGTAGCAAAAAGCTGAGGGTAAAGATGTTTTTGCCTGGGTAAATGCACCTTGTAACATACCATTTTGGTCATACAAAGTATAGCTATATCCCGGAATGGCGGTTTTACAAATACCCGCAGTAATTTTTGATTGGAACTTTAATTTGGAAGATGTAGAAAAAGGAATTTCATAAAAACCTCCTGCCATTACTTTGAAGATTTTCCAGCTATTTGTACTTACTTCATTTCGACCATTGCCGTTAATTTGAGTTAAATAATTTTTGTAAGAAGCTGCATCTTGTTTATTAAAAGTATTACCTAATAATATTAATATACCGGTTGATTTATTCAAATGATATCCCAACGAAAGATTTATATTTAATCCTGTTTTCGCTAAGCCGGATGGGTTATTGTCCCATGGGCTATTTGTAAAAGTTTTATCGGAGAATTTTGAAACAGGCAGAGATGCACCGACTTTGATTTCGGTAAAAAATTTTGAATTATTTTTTTGGGCTATTAGCTTTAAATTAGTTACTAATAAAAAACATATTAATAAAAAACAAACTCGTAAGTCTTTTTTGGAATGTCGAGTAAAAGACATAAGCCTCAATTTAAAATTACAACAAGATTATTTAAAAACATTGTTGATGAATTTCTTTACAAATCCTGGCTTTTTTTTAAACCAAGCCTCACTACTATCCGGTTTAGCTGCGTAAACAAAATCGTACTCGAGTTTTGGATTATAAATTATTTCACTTTCTCCGAAGTATTGTATGTATTGATTTTTACATCTCCTACATATTTTTTTTTCTAACAAAATTTTATTATCATTAATAACTTTCATTTCCCAATCTTCGGGAATTCTACTTTTTAATCTGCTTGGATCATGAATAAATACTTTTGCTTCTAATATATCTTTCATAATCTTATAACATCCCCATCTACCTATTAATTTGTCTTTATTCTGAATAAAATATTGTTCATTTAATACATTTTCATCCAAGCTATCTATAGAGTCAGTATAAACAACCATCGTACTATCATCATAAAAAAAAATAAAATCAATGTAAATTTTTAATGGGTCATATTTCGGATTTCTTTGAATAGAATAATAAAATCCTTTAGTATTTATTTCAGGTAACATCTTATCATAGGTGGTTGCTATTGTTCCCAATGAAAGAAAAATTCCTAGCGTTAATGATTTTGTAATCATACTTTAAAATAATGTGAAAGGATCATAACTACCGAAGAAGAAATAGGGTTTTGATGGAGTGCCATAAGTAGCGTCCCATCTTGGTGTATTATTCCCGATGCTATGAAATCCATTATAATATTTTTCGGGAAGCTGAGAAAAATTTATGGAAGAATCAGGAGCTTGTGCAGGTGAGGATAAAACTTTAACCGTAAGGAAAATAAAAAGGAAAAACCTGATTACAGTCATACAAGTAGTTTTGGTGTGACTTATTTATCAAACATAAATTTACTTTTTAATATTATAATCAATCTTTGAAAAATTAAGAAATTCTACTCGCAATAACAGTAAAAATACTATGCAGTTTTGACTCTGCGACGAAGCTCAAAGTAGTAGCTGAACTGAACAATATTTAATTCCGCAAAAAATACAACCGACAAAACAACAATTTTCATCAAAATCCTTTGACACAAGGGTTTGAATAACCACGAAAATACAGCGTCCAAAAATTTAAATCCAACATCAACCAAAAATATTTCTCCATTTACTATAATTTCAAAAACGAATACCCTACCTTTGTTGTAGACAATTCAATTTAACACCAAGATGAAATATTTTTTTCTTATAAAGTTTATGTGTCTTTCTTCTCATTCTAAGGGTTGTTGTTGAATGTTCAATGAATCCTCGATCCTACCATATCAGTTATATATAATTCCCAATTTCACAATCGTCTTTCAGTGTAAATAATATGAATCAGCTACAAAATTATATCTCACATTTATCAGAGCAGGTAAGCACACTAAGCATTGAAGAGATGCTATTTGAACTCGTGAAGAAATTTCCTGGCCAGGTTACATTTTCTACCAGCTTCAGTTTTGAAGACCAGGCCGTCACTTACAAAATTTTAAAAAATCATTTTCCGGTAAGCATATTTACATTAGACACCGGCAGGCTTTTTCCCGAAACATATTCTGTATGGAATTCAACAAATGAAAATTTTCACACTAAAGTAACGGCTTATTATCCTGACCATTCTTTATTACAAAATTTTGTAGCAGAAAAAGGGCCCAATTCTTTTTATGAATCAGTTGAGAATAGAAAAGATTGCTGTTACATAAGAAAAGTGGAGCCACTTAAGCGTGCGCTAAATGGGAATGCCGTATGGATAACAGGCTTGCGGGCAGAGCATTCTGAAAACCGCCATGATATGCCCCAGGTAGAATGGGATGAGGGAAATCAAATAATTAAATACCATCCTATATTACACTGGTCAACAGATGAAGTAAAGCAATACATCAACGAAAATAATATTCCTTACAACCCTTTACATGACAGGGGATTCGTAAGTATTGGCTGTGCACCATGTACAAGAGCGGTCAGGCCGGGCGAAAGTTTCAGGGCCGGGAGGTGGTGGTGGGAAGACAGTACGAAAAAAGAATGTGGCTTACACGTAAATGTTGTTGATTAAAATAGGAATGAAAAAATTGAAAGATGAGTAAGTATTATTTAAATTATTTGGGCCAGTTAGAATCAGAGGCTATTCATATTATGCGTGAAGTAGCAGGCCAGTTTGAGCGCCCTGCATTATTATTTTCCGGGGGTAAAGATTCTATTACACTGGTTCATCTTGCATTGAAAGCCTTTCGTCCAGGTAAGTTTCCTTTTCCATTAGTACATATTGATACAGGCCATAATTTTCCTGAAGCATTGGATTTCAGGGATGCTCTTGTAGATAAAATAGGCGAAAAATTAATTGTAAGAAAAGTAGAAGACACCATCAAAGAAAAAAATCTTACAGAATTAAAAGGGAAATTCAACAGCCGTAATGCACTGCAAACCTATACCCTGCTGGATATTATTGATGAATTCAAATTTGATGTATTAATTGGCGGGGCAAGAAGAGATGAAGAAAAAGCAAGAGCGAAAGAAAGAATATTTTCAGTAAGGGATGAGTTCGGGCAATGGAATCCAAAATTGCAAAGGCCTGAACTTTGGAATACATACAATGGGAAAATTCACAAAGGCGAAAATGTACGTGCATTCCCAATCAGCAACTGGACAGAACTTGATATATGGAATTACATACGCAGCGAAAAAATTGATTTGCCCTCTATTTATTTTGCGCACGAAAGAGAAGTACTCGAGTACGAAGGCCAACTGGTGGCTGTATCAGAATATATGCAATTAGATGCAACTGATGTGGTATCAAAAAAGAGAGTAAGGTATAGAACAGTTGGCGATATGACATGTACAGCAGCAGTAGAATCTAACGCAACGGGCATAGACGATATCATAAATGAAATAATTGCAACTAAAACAAGCGAAAGAGGTGAAACAAGAATTGATGACAGGGTTTCGGAAGCAGCAATGGAGGACAGGAAAAAGGGAGGGTATTTTTAGTAAATCGCCGTAATAAGTTATAGGGAATAAGTGAATATAAACTTATAATTTGTAACTCAAAACTTATATTCAATGGACATACTTCGATTTATAACTGCAGGAAGTGTTGATGATGGCAAAAGCACATTGATTGGGCGTTTGCTATACGATAGTAAATCTATTTTAATAGACCAGCTTGCAGCAATTGAAAAACAAAGTAAGAATAAACAAAACGGTGAAATTGATCTCGCCTTATTAACTGATGGATTGCGTGCAGAGCGCGAACAAGGCATTACCATTGATGTTGCTTATAAATATTTTTCTACACCCAGGCGCAAGTTTATTATTGCCGATGCACCAGGACATATCCAGTACACACGCAATATGGTTACCGGCGCTTCTAACTCAGAGCTTGCTATAATTTTGGTTGATGCAAGAAATGGTGTGGTAGAGCAAACACGCCGCCATTCTATCATTACTTCTTTATTGAATATTCCGCATGTAATTGTGGCTATAAATAAAATGGATCTTGTGGATTACTCACAGGATGTTTATAACAATATTGTAATTGATTATGTAAAAGTTGCAGAATCACTGGGGCTCAAAGATGTAAAGTACATTCCTATCAGCGCATTGGATGGCGATAACATTGTTGAGAAATCCCAAAAATTTCCGTGGTATGAAGGTGAATCTTTATTAAACCTTTTAGAAAATGTTGAATTAAGATCTGATGTTAACTTAACAGATGCAAGATTTCCTGTGCAATTTGTTATTCGCCCCCAGGCAACTGAGCTGCATGACTATAGAGGCTATGCTGGTAAAATAATAAGTGGCGTTTATAAAAAAGGTGATAAAATAATCGTGCAGCCATCTGGCATTGAAAGCACAATTAAAGCTATTGAAATAGGAGGTAAAGAAATAGATGAAGCTTTTGCACCTCAAAGTGTAGTAATGCATTTGGAAGATAATGTGGATGTAAGCCGTGGTGACATGATAGTGCACCGGGATAACCAGCCTGCAACGGCCCAGGAATTCGAAGTGCTTCTTTGCTGGATGGGAAACAAGCCATTGATAGCGGGCAATAAATATTTTTTACAAATCAACAGCCAGGTGGTGAGAAGTGTTGTAAAAGAAATTGAGTATAAGTTGGATGTAAATACCTTGGAAAAAAATTATTCACCAGGCAAAGTGGAGCTAAATGATATTGTGAAAGCAACAATTAAAACCGCTTCACCTGTAACATTTGATTCATATAAAAAACTGAGAGAAAACGGCGGAGTCATATTGATTGATGAAACAAGTTGTGTTACTGTCGGCGCCTGCATGATTCAATAACTCAATTTTTCTTACGTATATATCAGGTAGACTAACAATGGCACAACAATTAAAAAATGGAAAATTAATTATTGCGGGTGCAGGCCCTGGTGATCCTGAATTGATTACGGTGAAAGCAGCTAAATTTTTGCAACTGGCAGACATTGTTCTTACTGACCGTCTTGTAAGTGATCAGATATTAAAAAGTTATGTACGCCCCGGTGCAGAAACTATATATGTTGGAAAACAATGTAGGCGTGGCATTTCAACACCTCAACAAACCATCAATGAGCTTATCGTATATTATTGCCTGTTAGGAAAATTAGTTGTGAGATTAAAAGGCGGCGACGTTTCTATTTTTTCAAATATTTTGGATGAACTGGAAACAGTTGTTGCTAATAATATCCCTTACGAAATAATCCCGGGAGTTACGGCAGCTTTAGGGGCAGCAGCCTACGCTGGCATCCCACTTACTGCAAGAGGTTATGCTACATCGGTACGTTTTCTTACCTATTATAAATCAGATATTGTTACAGATGCATACTGGAAAGAGCTCGCGAATACAGAAGACACTTTAGTATTTTATATGTCTTCAGAAACCTTAGATAAAGTAGTTGGGAAACTAACTTTTAATAATATTCATGAAGAAAAATTATTGGCTGTAATTGAACAGGCGACGACGCCATTTCAAAATATTCTTATCACAAACTTGTATGATTACCAAAAAAAACTAAAAGGAAGATCATTCATTTCACCTTCCCTTGTGATCATTGGAAAAGTAGTGTCGCTTCATGAACAATTTGCCTGGCTTACTAACAGTGATAGCCATGAAAATTATTTTAAGCCTATGAGCAGCTCTGTGATTAACATCAACCCTCCTGAAAAATTACACAAAAATGTTAGCTGAAAATAAATTAAAAACTTTGCTTGAGCTAATTGCTAAATCTACCAAGGAGGAGTTGCTTTGGATGAATGGCTACCTGAATGGTATTGTATCAAAACAGTTATCAGGTGAGGTGCCTGTTGTAAAAAGTGGCGTAAATAAAATTACTATCGCTTACGGAACTGAAACAGGTAATTCAAAAAAACTGGCTACTGACTTTGCGGCCAAAGCAAAGAAAAAAGGAATTCACGCAAAGGTGCAAAGCATGGACCAATACCGCCTCAACGACCTTACTAAAGAAGAATATTTTCTCGCAGTCATCAGTACTCACGGTGATGGTGAGCCGCCTGCGGCAGCAAAGAAATTTTATGATCATGTACATCAGAATGGATTTAAGCTTGATAAATTAAAATACAGCATACTTGCTTTGGGTGATACTTCCTATCCCCTGTTTTGCAAAGCTGGAGAAGATGTGGATGAGCAATTAACCAAATTAGGCGGAAAGCGTTTTTTTCCAATACAAAAATGCGATGTTGATTATAATGAAGAAGCTGATACCTGGTTCGAAGAAATTTGCAAAGCACTCGATGGAAATACTGAAGTGCATTCTATCGCTGCTCCAAAAATCATAACCAAAAAATCTTCGGGCAAAAAAATATATAATGGCAGGCTGCTTGCACATGTTAATTTAAATGACAGGGGCAGCAACAAAGAAACCTATCACATAGAAATTGAAGCAGAAGATGCGGTGTATCAGCCCGGGGATTCCATTGGCATTGTTCCTGAAAATAATAAGGCAATTGTAGAAGAAATCATTTCAATTACCGAAACCGATACTACCACCAATATTGATTATAAAGATGAATTGTTTCCTGTCTTCAATCTTTTGCATAAAAAATTAAATATTACATACCTGCCCGAGCGTGTGGTAAAGCAATATGCGGCAATTGTGGAGCAGGATGTTGTTATACAAAGAACCGATCTTCTCGATCTGTTGAAAATTTACCCGGTAAAAAATGCAGATCAATTTACGCAGATCGTAAAAATATTAGAGCCTACTGCACCACGCTTATATTCCATCGCATCGTCTCCTGAAGCGCATTCAGGCGAGATACATATTACTGTCGCTAAAAATTCTTTTAAAGTAAACGACGAAATTGAATATGGACTTGCTTCTGAATTTCTATCACATTTTAATACAGATGATGAACTTCAGTTTTATGTGAGTCCAAACAATCGTTTTCGTTTACCAGAAGAAGATAAAAATATAATTATGATCGGCCCCGGAACCGGGATTGCGCCATTCCGGTCCTTCATCGCAGAAAGAGATGCCACAGGAGCTTCCGGTAAAAACTGGTTGTTCTTTGGAGAACAACATTTTATTTCTGATTTTCTATATCAAAGCGAAATACAAAACTGGTTTGATACCGGTGTGCTCACTAAAGTATGTACGGCATTTTCAAGAGACCAAAAAGAAAAAATTTATGTGCAGCATAAAATGATGCAACATGGAAACGAGTTTTTTGAATGGGTGCATACAGGGGGCTATGTGTATGTATGCGGAACAAAAGACCCTATGAGTGTTGATGTAGAACAAATATTACTGCAGATCATCGAACAATTTGGTGAAAGATCAAAAGTGGATGCAGAAAAATATCTTGATAATTTAAAAGAAGAAGGCCGGTATATAACCGATGTGTATTGACCCAACCCCTGAAGGGAACTTTCATACTTTCCTCTGTCCAAAAGAAAAAAGGCTTGGCGTTGGGATAATTTTATTTTAGAAAAATTAAAATGTAGCATGGCAGATAATTTATCAACAATAGAAAAGATTAAAACAGAAAGCGATGGGCTGCGGGGTACTATTGAGGAAAGCCTGCACGACGAATTAACAGGTTCTATCCGCGAAGATGATCAGTCTTTAATAAAATTTCATGGCATGTACCAACAGGATGACCGTGATCGTCGTGACGAGAGGGCAGAAAAAAAACTCGAGCGATTGTTCTCGTTTATGATACGATTGCGCCTGCCCGGAGGCTTTTTAACATCAGGTCAATGGATTGACGTAAATGAAATTGCGGGTGATTATTCAACAGGAGTGATTAAAATAACTACCAGGCAAACCCTTCAATTACATGGCTTGTTTAAATCAAAACTAAAACCCACAATCCAGGATTTTAATAAGGCAAAATTAGATTCCATTGCAACCTGCGGCGATATAAACCGCAATGTAATGTGCAGTGCGCATCCCATGCAGTCAGCGATACACGAAAAAGTTTTTGCTTATGCAGAGAAGATAAGCAATATGCTAATCCCGAAGACAAGAGCCTATTATGAAATATGGCTGGATGAAGAAAAGATACTAGAGAAAAAAGATGAAGAAGATCCATTATACCAGGACAGGTATATGCCCAGGAAATTCAAAATTGGGATTGCGATTCCGCCTAATAATGATGTGGATGTATTCACAAATGATATCGGTTTGATAGCAATTATTGAAGATGATAAATTGCTGGGATTTAATATCGCAATTGGCGGTGGATTGTCAACAACTCACGGAAAT
The DNA here is from genome assembly GCA_036007765.1 of Chitinophagaceae bacterium. Classification (GTDB taxonomy): domain Bacteria; phylum Bacteroidota; class Bacteroidia; order Chitinophagales; family Chitinophagaceae; genus Ginsengibacter. Next base: position 27,160 of record DASYOM010000189.1, read on the forward strand.
GCACAAACGTACGCAAGATTAGGAACAGTGATTGGTTTTGTTGATAGTGGAGAAAAAGCTTTACGGGCTATCTATGAAATACTTACTGTGCAACGGGATTTTGGAAACCGCAGTGACCGAAAGTTTGCACGACTAAAATATACCGTTGACAGGATGGGTGTTGAAACCTTTAAATCAGAAGTTGAAAAGCGACTTGATTTTAAATTGCAAGAATCAAGGCCTTATACATTTACTGACAGGCGTGATTATTATGGCTGGCATAAAAATGAACAAGGCAAATGGTATTACACTCCATTTGTAGAAAATGGAAGAATACTAGATGATGAACAGGTTGCACTGAAATCAGCTTTGCTTGAAGTTGCAAAGACTGGCAAAGTAAATTTTCGTTTTACAGGTAATCAAAACGTAATCATAAGTGATGTTGTTGAAAAAGATAAAGAAGCTATAAATAAAATATTAGAGCAATTCAAAATAATTGAGCACACAGATAGCGCCTCGGCTATCCGTAAAAATTCAATGGCATGCGTGGCATTACCTACGTGCCCCTTAGCCCTTTCTGAAGCACAGCGTTATATGCCTTCTTTCATAACCAAAATTGAAAAATTACTTTCAAAACATAATCTTGGAGATGAAGATATCATAATAAGAATGACAGGCTGCCCCAATGGATGCGCAAGATCGTATAATGCTGAAATAGGCTTCGTAGGCACCGCTATGGGACGATACAATATGCATCTTGGTGGAGACCACGAAGGGCTTCGCCTGAATAGAGTATATAAAGAAAATCTTGATGAAACTAATATCCTCAATGAGCTCGATGGCTGGTTTGCTGATTTTAAAAAAGAGAAAAAGGATAATGAAAAATTCGGGGATTATTCTTTCAGAAAATTATCATTATCCCAACCTCTTCCCCAGGGATAGGGATAATAACAATTATATACCATCATTAACAGGATATAAAAGTTGATTACGAAAAAACATATAGCATTTATTATTTTGTTCCTACCCATTGCAACAAAGGCACAGCATACTACCGTACATTCTAATGTGCTTTGGGCTGGATATGGTAATGCTATTCGCTTCAATAATAAATGGTCTCTGCTAAATGATGTTCAGGTAAGAACTAATCATTGGGCTGATAAATGGCTGCTTTATGCAATCAGGACGGGGTTGAGTTATAGTATTAATGACAACGCTGCAGTAACGGCAGGTTTTACTCTTTTTAAAAGTGCTCAATATGAAGGAAGTGATTTATTTTTTAAGAATGAATGGCGGCCATGGGAGGAAGTGTCTTATAAGATTAAAATAAAAAAAATAAATTTATTACAGAGGCTTCGTACAGAACAAAGGTTTCTACAACAGGTTATAAATAATAGAAAGGCTAATATTTACAAATATATTTTTCGGTTACGCTATCGCTTTGAATGGCAGTTCCCACTAACACAAAATACAATTAAGCTGATAGCAGGGAATGAAATTTTGGTTAATCCCGGTTATCTAAATAGTTCTCTTTTTTTTGATCAGAACAGAACATTTGCCGGAATAAATTTTAAGCTGTCGACAACTACAAGCTTACAATGCCAATACACCAAAATATTTCAGTGGCGAAGTACGACTTCTGTGCTGGAAGATCAGGATGTACTTCGGGTAAATGTTTACCAACAGTTCAATACCAGGAAATTTCATAAATCACATAAACCTGCTTAACGTGATAGAAGAAAAAGAAAATATTATAGTTGAACAGGGAAATAATCTATTTCCTATATTTTTGAAGCTTGAGACTTTGCGCCTGCTTATTATAGGCGGTGGCAATGTTGCCCTTGAAAAATTAATAGCGGTAACCGAAAATTCTCCTTTCACTTCTATTCAGTTAGTTTCAATAACGGTACAGGACAAGATATATGAATTGGCAAAAAGCATTTCAAATATTACTATTGAAAACAGATCTTATACATTAGCAGATATTGAAGAGGCAGATATTGTAATAGCTGCTGTGAATGATATACAAGCCAGTGAGCAAATAAGGCATGATGCGCATCAAAAAGGTAAGCTGGTAAATGTAGCAGACAAACCGGAGTTGTGTGATTTCTATTTAAGCTCAATAGTAAAAAAAGGTGATCTTAAAATTGCCATTTCCACTAATGGAAAATCGCCAACAATTGCTAAACGGTTGAAAGAACAAATCAATGAACTGATGCCTGATGAAATAGATAATGTTTTGCAAAACATGCATACAATAAGAAATGGGCTCAACGGAGATTTTGCAGAGAAAGTAAAACATTTAGATAACATTACGACTGTACTCGCTGCAAAACAAACCACACTTGATACCGGGAAAAAAAACGGTACAAAAAAATGGCAGAAAATTGTTAAGTGGTGTGTCTTTGCTTTTTGCTTTATGATAATAGGCCACGGCATTTTATCCTATATTCCATTTCACCAGGTAATAGGAAGCTTAAAAAAGATACCGGATTTGGTAGATATAAAACCGTTTTTAATTATGTTTCTAACAGGCTTCATTGCGCAAATGGTTGACGGTTCTTTAGGAATGGGATATGGCACTATATCTACCACTTTTCTTTTAGCAAATGGAGTTAGCCCGGCCATCGTAAGCAGCAGGGTACATTCGGCCAGAGTTTTTTCAAGTGGGGTATCGGGTTATAGCCATCACCGGTTTGGAAATATTAATAAGAAATTATTCAGAGCTCTTGTTGTTCCGGGAATTGTCGGAGCTATTATTGGTGCAACTCTTGCATTTTTTGCCCAGGACTATTCCAAATATATCCGGATCCCTCTTTCTATTTATACTTTGTACCTCGGCTATTTTATTATAAGAAAAGCATTTACAAAGAAACAGATACAGGGTAAAATAAAAAGAGCAGGCTGGCTGGCTACTGTTGGTGGCTTTATGGATTCCTTTGCAGGCGGTGGATGGGGTACATTAGTTACAAGTACATTAATTTCAAAAAGAAAAAATGCCCGTTATGTAGTCGGTTCGGTTTGCCTTGCAGAATTTTTTGTAGTGCTCTGCAGTTCCATTACATTTTTTATTTTCTTAAAAAGCATTCCCTTACTCGATGTGGCGGGGCTTATATTTGGTGGCCTTCTGGCTGCACCATTAGCCGCAAGGTTAGTTGGAAAAGTTCCCGTGAAAAAAATGTTTATAGCCATCGGCACGTTAGTAATTATAACAAGTATGTGGACTCTTTGGAAAGTGTTATCTCAACTAAATATGTAAGTCCGAAACAACAGGCGTATTGAATATGCAGACGGCTTACAATTGGCACCTTATAATATGCAGCATGAACAATGGATCATCTAATAAAATAAATTATGAAAGCAGTTCTGCATAATTGCATTTGAGAATAGTTATTCGGGTGGATAAATTTCAAAAAAAACACTTGTATATTATTGTCTCCTTAGACTGCTCTTAAAATTTAGTTGAAAATATCGTTATGTATTTATCCATTGTTAAGTTTCAATGAACTCTTTTGCGCTGATCCAATAATCTAATATCTCTTAATTAAATTGTATTATTATAATTTTGCTTGTTACAAAAGAATTTAGAAAATATGTAATTTTTCTATAATTGTAACTAAAAAGAATTTTATTTTTATCCGATGCTGAACAATTTTATTTCCGTAAAAAGAAATTATTACTATAGACTTTTCTTTACTTTTTCGTTATTTATTTCAGCAAATACATTTGCGCAGAAAAGTTACCAGGTACTTAGTGTGCCCGGAATTAAACAATACACACACATTAACACCACTGGAAAAAGTGTATTGGCGAGTGGGCGATATGTAACTCCCGTGGGTGAAACGATTCAAATAACCCATGATCCTTTCGGAATGGCTATATCTCCTGATGGAAAAAAAACAGTAACCATTCACAACGGAGTATTTACTATTATTGATAATGAAACCCTTGCTAACACCCGCGTTCCCAGTTATGATAGCAGTATCAAATCTCCTTTTTCAAATGGATCTTTTTTAGGTGTGGCATTTGCGCCGGATTCAAAAAAAATATATTTAAGCGGGGGGGATAATGGAGCAGTAATTGTTTATGATATTGAAAAGTTTCAAAGGCTTGATTCTATTTCATTAAATGGTGAGGTTGATTCCGTAAATTATGAAGACAGCTTTACTTCTGATCTATTATTAAATGAAAGTAGTAATGAGTTGCTTGTCCTGGACCGAGGAAATTTTAGAATGGTGCGTATTGACCTTACTACAAAGAAAATAACTGCTTCTATAAAAACAGGAAGACAACCCTTTGGCCTGGCCATCAGTCCTGATAAAAAAATTGCTTTTGTAGCTAATGTGGGCATGTATGATTACCCGCTTCTTCCCGATCTTACCCCAAAAAATTATGACAGCCTTTTAATACCTGTTCAACCTTATGGAAATGATACCAAAGAATCTATTGAAGGTTATACCTGGCATGGACGAAAGATTCCGGGAGTTGGAAGTCCTTCATCGCCCGAAGCTATGAGTGTTTATACAATAGATCTGAATACCAATAAAGTGATAGATAGGTTTAAAACAGGATACCAGGTCGGTCAAATGGTTGAAGGTGCAGAAGTGACAGGGGGAGCAAGCCCTAACTCAATTGCCGTAGGAAATAAATACGCTTATGTTACCAATGCAACCAATGATAATATTTCGGTTATTGATTACCGTGAGCATAAAATTATTAGCCATATAGATATTAAAACAGATCCACTTATCGACCATTACCGTGGCCTGCTACCTTTTGGAATATCATTAAGTAAAGATGAAAAAACGTTGTATGTAGCTTTACTCGGCTTTAATGCAGTTGCTGTTATTGACGTTGATACTAAGATAACGAAAGGCCTTATTCCAACTGGCTGGGGGACTACACGTGTGCTTCCATCCAGGGATGAAAAATATTTGTATGTGATCAGTTGCCGGGGTTATGGCGCAGGCCCGAATGGCGGGAAAGATTTCATTGCTCCTGTGCAGGGAACTTATATCGGCGATATTCAACTCGCCACTTTTCAAAAAATAAAAATTCCGGATGAACAAGAGCTAGCTGCTTACACCAAAGAGGTAATTAATAATACATTTACTAAAATAAATGTAACAGATGATGGGAAAAATCCTTTACCTCCTTTGCAAAATATGAGAGAAAGCCCCATTAAATATATTGTGTACATCACCAAAGAAAACAGAACTTATGATGAAGTATTGGGCCAGTTGAAAACTGGTATTGGCGACTCCACCCTGGCACGTTTTGGGGTAAACGTAAATATTATTGCAAAAGATAAAACACTGCACCATGTAAACATTGCACCCAACCATTTAAAGATTGCAAAACAATTTTCTTACGGTGATAATTATTATTGCGATAGTGATGCATCCATTCACGGGCATCATTGGATGATGGGGGTAATACCAAATGAATGGGTTGAAACCAACTCCAGTGTTGATAAAACATCAATGTTATTTTCCAAGGCATCAGGCAGAAGATTTCCCGGTTCCACAGGCAGCATGGACCCGGAAGATTACGCTGAAAGAGGTGGCCTGTGGGAAGCGATGGAAAGAAGTAAAATATCATTCTACAATTTTGGTGAAGCCAATGAAACAGCACATAACCGGGAAGAATGGTTTGATACTGCAACGGGCTCCGGGCATGGAGTAATGGTGCCAATGCAAAAAGCATTGTATCCACGTACGAGCCATAATTATGCAGGTTTCAATACTAACATTCCGGACCAGTTTAGAATGGAACAATTTGAAACTGAATTTACAAAAATGTGGCTGAAAGGAAAGGGCAAAATGCCTCAGCTTATAACTATGCAGGTACCTAATGATCATACTGCATCTGCACGCCCCGAGTTTGGATATCCTTACTACCATTCGTATGTGGCAGATAATGATCTTGCCGTAGGAAGGATATTGCATTTTCTCTCAAGAACACTCTACTGGAAAAACATGCTGGTGATTATTACAGAAGATGATCCGCAGGGAGGCGTTGATCACATAGATGCACATCGCAGCATATTAATGATGGCCGGCCCCTACGTAAAGCGTGGATACGTTTCACATACTCACGCCAACTTTGGTTCTATATTAAAAACTATTTACACAATACTAAACGTTCCCTACGTAAATCAATATGATGTGACCGCAACACTACTACAGGATTTTTTCACTGATAAACCTAACTATAAGCCCTACACGCTGGAATTTCCATCAAAGCAGGTTTTTGATCCGCAAATTGCGATGAAGCGCTATAATAGAAAAATTGATTGGCACCAGGTAATGAAAGGGCCTGAAATGGATGATGAAGGTGATTTAAGGAAAGAGCATTATCAACAACAAGGAGTGATTCTAAAAAAGAAAGACTAAGGACGTTGCAATTTATCATCTTTAAAATCTTCTTTACAAAGAAATTATCCATACAAATAAAAATAAAAAAAAGGCTATTGCATTTTAATTACAATAACCTTGAGAGATAATTCGAAATATTTCGATGTGTATTCCCTCTATTATTTTAGAATATTTTATTTATTTATATACACCTTTATGCTTATTATTTAAATTTTGGGAATGCAATAAAACCTCCCTTTTCGACCGGCCTTCTATAATTTCAATATCCTGAGTTTCTTCTTTTGATAAAATTTTAGTTTCAGGCCAGGCTATAAAACCACCATCCCTTAAACGTTTTTCAGGTATCTCATAGTTTTTTTCTTTAAGAGAAATGGATTCGGCCACACGGTGATTATTCTTTCGTGTTCCATTTTTTTTAGATTTTTTATTTTCAATAGTATAGTTCATAAAAAATTTATTTAATTTCTAATTATTCATTTTTAACCTTCGCAGCCAATAAAGTAGTACCGAATCCCAAAATTGCTAGAAGGGTAAGCGAGCAAGGTAATTAATTGCCTGTGCAATAAACCCAATTACAGGAGGGCCCATTAAAAATCCTAAAAAAACCAATCGTTGAAACAGTTGCCAGGGCTGTACTTGCAGGCATTGTTGTAGATCTTCCTGCTGAACCAAATACAATTGGGATAACAGAGGAAACACCAAACCCTACCAGAAAAAAGCCAATGGTTGCTGTTGAGGAAAAGGGAATATTAATGCAATTAATAAGTGGTCCGCAAATCTACAATCTCTGTACAATCGAAATAAACACGCAAAATTTTCGCCCGCTTTGTTCTAACGTTCTGCATGAAGTACATTTGCAAAAATTATTAATACAACAGTTTAAGAAGTAACAGAATTATGGAACAAAACCCGATAACAAAAGCTATTCGCATACAGACGGAACGCACAAACGAAAAGGAACATAGCACGCCTTTATTTTTAACCAGCAGTTTCTGTTTTGATAATGCTGAAGATATGAGGGCTGCGTTTGCAGATGAGACTGATGATAATATTTACAGCCGCTTTAGCAACCCGACCGTCAATGAATTTGTAGATAAGATGGTCGCACTGGAAGGAGCAGAAGCAGGCGTAGCAACTGCGACAGGGATGAGCGCAGTATTTGCAAGCTTTATGGCTTTATTAAAAAGTGGTGATCATCTTATATCATGCGATGCAGTTTTTGGCAGTACACATAATATCATAAAAAAATATTTACCTAATTATGGCATTGAGTACACTTATGTAAGCGCTGATAAACCGGAAGAATGGGAAGCAGCGATTCGGCCAAATACAAAAATGATCTACCTGGAAACTCCGACGAACCCGGGGCTTGATATTATTGATCTTAAATACATGGCTGATCTGGCCAAAAAGCACAGCCTTATTTTAAATGTTGACAATTGCTTTGCCACGCCGGTAAATCAAAGGCCAATTGATTTTGGCGCACACATAGTCCTTCATTCAGCAACGAAGTGGATAGATGGACAGGGAAGGGTACTGGGTGGCGTAATCGTAGGCGATAAGAATTTGATTAACGACATATATTTATTTTGCCGAAATACAGGCCCATCATTATCTCCATTCAACGCATGGGTATTGAGCAAAAGCCTTGAAACACTTGATGTGCGCATGGAACGCCATGCTAAAAATGCTTTGCACATTGCAAATGCATTGGAGAACCATTCAAAAATATCATGGTTAAAATATCCATTTTTGCAAAGCCACCCACAATATAGCATAGCAATTAAACAGATGAAAAATGGTGGAGGAATTGTTTGCTTTGAATTAAAAGGTGGCCTTGAAAGCGGAAGAAAATTTTTGAATGGTTTAGCAATGCTTACTCTTACTGCAAATTTAGGTGATTCCAGAAGTATTGCATCTCACCCGGCCAGCAGCACGCATGGCAAGCTTACTGAAGAAGAAAGATTAAAAGTAAACATAACGCCCAGGCTTATACGCATTTCTGTAGGGCTCGAATATGTTGATGATATTTTAAATGATATTCTGCAGGCGCTGGATAAATGCTGATAAAGAGACTTCACAATTTTTTTACTGTCATGCCGAATGTAAAAATATTTCTGCGGGTAATTGAAAATAATCCTTTAATCTCTGCGCCATTTTCAGGGTTATTTCCCGTCTTCCTGAAAGAATGGATGATATGTGCCCTTTTGAACCTATTATGGATTCAAGGTCTTTGGCTTTCATGCCACGCTCTCCCATTTTCATTTTTACAACTTCAATAGGATTTACATTGGGTAAATGTATGTGCCTGCTTTCATAATCCTTTACCAATACTAACAATAAAGCCAATTCATCAGCTTCCTTTGTACCTTCTTTAGCTTGAAAAATAGCCAGAGTTCTTTTTATGGCTTTTTGATATGCCGCTTCTGTTTTTATTACTTTCCAGTTCATTATTATTTCGCTTTATAGTTTAAAATATTAGTATCAAATTCAATAGTTTCTGAATTTATTTTATCATATTCTTTGTGTGTACCGAACCATATAACATAAGCCGCTAACTGTCTAAAATTTACTGAAGCTATCAATCTGTAATCATTGCCTTTAATATTGAAAATAACCCTGTTATTTGCTACAATGCTTGCATTTCCATATATTGCTTTTAGTTCATTAAAATTGTGAAATTCCTGTTTTAGAAACTCATTGTACCAAGCTAATAATGGCGTTTTTGCCAGCGGATATTTATCTACATAAAATAGTATAGAACGTTTTACTATTATATTTATGCATAAAGGTAAATAATAGTTTTCATTTTGAAAACATTAAGTGGAATGCAGTCATATAAGCATTTTTAATTTCATTCTGATTTTCCCCTTACACCAAATACCCAAAGGCATCATCATCCTTTTTAAGCTCAGTAAAGTTTACATGATAGCGATTGAGGTTTTGTAACAGCATATCATAATCTTCTCTTGATCTTAGCTCAATGCCTACCAAAGCTGGACCGGATTCTTTATTATGTTTTTGAATGTATTCAAACCGGGCTATATCATCATTCGGGCCTAATACATGATTCACAAATTCTTTTAAAGCACCGGGGCGTTGTGCAAAGCGGATTAAAAAATAATGCTTCAATCCTTCGTATTGTAAAGAGCGTTCTTTTATTTCCTGCATCCTGTCAATATCATTATTTCCACCACTAACAATACAAACGATATTTTTACCTTTTATTTGTTCAGCATAATCATCCAGTGCCGCAATAGCCAGCGCCCCGGCAGGTTCAGCTACAATAGCATCTTCATTGTACAGTTTCAAAATAGTAGAACAAACTTTTCCTTCCGCAACTAAATACATATCATCGAGCACTTCTTTGCAAATTGAAAAAGTAATATCGCCGACACGTTTTACAGAAGCGCCATCCACAAACTGTTCAATACTTTCCAGCGTAACCGGCTGGCCCGCTTTCAAGGCTTCTAACATGGAGGGCGCTCCTTCAGGCTCGATGCCGACAATTTTTGTTTGCGGAGAGAATGATTTAAAAAATGCCCCTACACCAGCGCTCAATCCACCACCGCCCACCGGCACAAATAAATAATCCACTTTCGATAATTCTTCCAGGATTTCAACGCCCACTGTTCCCTGGCCTTCTATAATTTTAAAATCATCAAACGGCGGAATGAATGCCATCCCATGTTCTGTTGTATATTCTTTTGCAGCAACGGCACATTCATCATAAGTATCGCCAATTAATTTCACTTCAATAAATTCTTCCCCAAACATTTTGGTTTGATTTACTTTTTGATTGGGAGTAATTACCGGCATAAACACTACACCTTTACAGGCAAGTTGTTTACAAGAATATGCAAAACCCTGTGCATGATTTCCGGCACTGGCGCATACAACACCACTTTGCAGCTGCTCCTGCGATAGGGTGCTCATCAAATTATAAGCCCCCCTGAGCTTGTAAGAGCGTACCACCTGCAAATCTTCTCTTTTCAAAAAAATATTACAATCATATTTGTTTGAAAGATTATGATTGTACATAAGAGGCGTACGATTCACAATTTTTTTAAGTCGCTCCGCAGCAGAAGAAAAATCAAGCCCCCATTTCTTAGAATATGATGCCACATTTTTTTTACTTTTTGATATGGATTCAATCATCTAAAATTAATTTGATGCTGTTTGCATTTTAGCTTCTTTTTTACCTGCTTCTTCTGAAGCTGCTGACTGATTTTCTGGCCTCAGGCTTCTTACTGTTTTACCCGCCTGCCATAATTCACTATCATGTAATTCCTTCAATTCTACTTCCAGTTTTTCCCTGTAATCTGCTTTGCTGTTGCTTGCTATAGAACGGCCAGCTTCCCTGCCTGCGGCAACCTCGTCATACAATTCATTAAACACCGGCAATGTAGCATCACGAAATTTTTTCCACCAATCCAATGCACCACGCTGCGCTGTGGTAGAACAATTTGCATACATCCAATCCATTCCATTCTCAGCAACCAATGGCATTAATGATTGTGTAAGCTCTTCAACCGTTTCATTAAATGCTTCAGAAGGTGAGTGCCCTTTTTTCCGTAGCACTTCAAATTGCGCTGCAAAAATTCCCTGTATCGCTCCCATCAATGTTCCTCTTTCTCCTGTAAGATCACTATAGACTTCTTTCTTAAAATTTGTTTCAAATAAATATCCTGAACCTATCGCAATACCCAATGCAACAACTCTTTCAAAAGCTTTTCCTGTTGCATCCTGGAATATTGCATAGCTGCTGTTCAAACCTCGACCCTGTAAAAACATTCTTCTTAAAGACGTGCCTGAACCTTTAGGCGCTACCAAAAATACATCCACATCTTTGGGAGGAATAATACCTGTTTGATCATTATAAGTAATACCGAAGCCATGAGAAAAATATAAAGCTTTACCAGGCGTTAAGTGTTTTTTCACTGTGGGCCACATAGCAATCTGCGCAGCATCGCTTAATAAATAGCAAATGATCGTTCCTTTTTCCAAAGCTGTTTCGATGTCAAATAAAGTTTTGCCTTCCACAAAGCCATCACGTACTGCTTTATCCCAGCTTTTGGAATTTTTACGCTGGCCAACAATTACGTTGATACCGTTTTCTTTTTGGTTAAGCGCCTGCCCCGGGCCTTGTACACCATATCCAATAACCGCCACTACTTCATCTTTAAGAACATCCTGAGCTTTTGCCAATGGGAATTCTTCACGGGTAACAACGTTTTCTTCGGTGCCACCAAAATTTAATTTTGCCATGATTTATTTGTTTATTAGTTTATTGTTTTATTGTTTTATTGTTTAGCCTTCCTGGTATCAGGTAATTTATTTAATCTGATAGCCATTAGGAGATGTCAATTTTCTTTTCATTAAATGATAACCGGTTTCCAAAAGGGTCTATTACCTCGACACACAACGAATCATAAAATGTTTCTTCGAGCCCGGGCCTGTTATTTTTATATTTCTTTTCAATTAATATTTTATGGTATTCGCTTAAATCTTTGCACCACAAAAAAACTTTTGCGCCCGGTGTTGCGTCTCCGTGATGTTCACTCAAATGAATAATTAATCCTTCTCTTTTAATTTCAATATATTTCGGCATACCTTCTTCAAATACATGTTCCCACTCTATTGCAAACCCAAGCCAGTCAACATAAAATTCAACTGCTTTTTGGTAATCGAATATTCTAAAGATTGGTACAGTTTGTTCAACAATCATAAATCTATTTCCTTTTGCATAAACATCCATCTTTGTCCTTCAATATCAGCACACCTGTATCTCTTTCCCGGAAAACCCTCCTCTACTCCAGATAAAATTTCAGCACCGTTTTCTTTAGCCCTTATAAAATGTTGATCTATATCATTTACATAAACGAGCAACCCATTTACAATCCATGGCACAGAAAGCCATTTATCCATTTGTTTATAATTTCTTCGCTGCTTATTGATATTTTCATAATCAGGCGTGGGCGTTGCGATCATTATTATACTATCATCAATTTTTAATTCAGCATGCGTTAGCCGGCCATCTTCCATCATTCGCATCTCCATATTTTCTTCAAACCCAAATGCAGCCTTGAGCCACACGAGTGCATCAATTCCATTTTCATAAGACAACATGGGAATTACATCCTGCATATGAATTAATAATTTTTTATTATTACATACTAAACACCTCTGACTGCTTGCTCAAATATTCATTTTCCACGACCTCTTCTCCGGGCTGCCTCCTTTCAAATTCCTTTACTTTATCATGAAAGCCGCTGCTTTCTTTTATGATGGCAATACGTGCACTTCTTACAAACTCAATTAATCCGTATGGCTCAAGATATTTAACCAGTTTATCGGTTTCTTCACGATGGCCCGTTGTTTCAAATACAGTATAATCTTTACGGATAGCAATTGCCCTTGCGCCAAATTCACGAAGCAATCTTTCCACTTTCACTTTCTCTGCAATGGCATCGGTAGGAACTTTATATAAAGCCATTTCCTGCCATATGATCTCTTCATTTGTATTGTAATATGCCTTTAATACATCCACCTGCTTTTCTATCTGGCGAACCAGTTTCTTTACAACATCTTCTGTTTCTTCTATCACAATATTAAAACGGTGGATGCCTGGCACTTCAGATGGAGAAGTGTTCAGGCTATGTATATTAATTTTTCTACGGGAAAAAATAATTGCAATACGATTCAGCAATCCGATCTGGTTCTCTGAATAAACGGTTACTGTAAACTCTTCTTTTGACATTGTACCAAATTTTGTTAATTAATTTTCTTATAATACTCTACAACCGGAAAAGGATCATAAAAATGATGCAACATTATTTTCCATTCATTATATTCTTTGCTTTTTCTGAATCCTTCTTTATGATCTTCAATTGTGTTCCACCTCACCATCAAAATGTATTTATTTTTTTCTTCAATACATTTCTGTAATTCATGCTCAATGTATCCCTTCATTTTTGAAATTATTTCCTGAGCTTCCTTAAATGCGTTCTCAAAAAGATGACTTTCATTTTCCTTAATATGCAAAACAGCTAATTCTGTTATCATAGGCCAGGAACTATTTTTACAGCAATGATCACCCCTGTTGACCAATTCAGTTTTGTTAATCTTATATCTTCTCTTGCTTCCAGATTTTGTATTAAAGTTTCTGCTTTATCCGCATGGCCTTCAGGCCAATTTGGTTGTTGCATCATATCGTCAATAATATAAAATCCTCCGGTCCTTAGTAATGCAAATGTTTCTTCAAATAAGTCATATTTTCCAGGAATAGCATCAGCAAATATCACATCAAATAAAGAGCCTTTATATTCATTGATCCATTCATAACCATCTGCGCAAACAAATTCTATCCGTTGATCTTTCAAATTCTTTTTTGCTACAGAAATTAATAGTTCATTATTATCAACTGTCACCAGTTTTGAATATTTATCCATACCATCTGCAATCCATGATGTAGCCAAGCCGCTTCCTGTTCCTAACTCCAATATTCTACCTCCTGGTTTTGCCGCAACCAAAGTTTTTAATAAGCTTCCAATATATAAATCGGAGGACATATTAAAATTCAATTCTTTGGTTACTTTTAATATGCTGTCGTATTGAACCGGGATGTCAGTAAATGTATCATCTTGCATACATGGCCTAAATTAGATTTGTGCAATGCAATAATGTTTAATCATATTTTTTGTCGTTACTTTATATCCTGTATATAATTTTACTTTAATCTTATTTCCGCAACACTGCAACCCTGCGGCACCATAGGAAAAACATTGTTCTCCTTCCCTACCATTATTTCCAGCAAATAAGAACCATCATGCTGCAACATTTCGCTAAGCGCACCTTTTAAATTTTCTCTTTCAGAAACTCTTTGGCCTTCGATGTTGTAAGCCTTGCCAAGTGCAACAAAGTCGGGGCTTTTAATATCAGTAAATGAATAACGTCTTTCATGAAATAATTCCTGCCACTGGCGTACCATTCCAAGAAACTGGTTATTGAGAATAATAATTTTTACACCAATGTCATCCTGCATAATAGTACCCAATTCCTGAAGTGTCATTTGAAAGCCACCATCACCAATTATTGCAACTACTGTTCTTTCTGGTGCACCATATTTTGCTCCGATTGCAGCAGGCAAGGCAAACCCCATTGTGCCAAGGCCACCGGAAGTGATATTGCTTTTAGATTGAGTGAATTTAGCATAGCGGCATGCTACCATCTGGTGCTGCCCTACATCTGTTACAATGATCGCATTTCCTTTCGTAAGATCATTCAGCTCTTTTATTACCTCACCCATTGTAAGCTGTTCATCAGTTGGGTTGAGCTCTTTTTGAATGCAGGTTTCTATTTCTATTTGCTTATACTCATGGAAAATTTCCAGCCACTCCGGGTGAATTTTTTCTTGTACCAGCTGAGTAAGCATCGGTAATGTTTCTTTACAATCACCCCATACAGGCACAGTTGATTTTACATTCTTATCAATCTCGGAGGGATCAATATCGAGATGAATAATTTTTGCCTGCTTTGCATATTTATCAAGCCGCCCCGTAACACGATCGTCGAAACGCATTCCTATGGCTATTAAAACATCGCAATCATTTGTCAATACATTAGGGCCATAATTGCCATGCATGCCAAGCATTCCCACATTTAAAGGATGATCTGTAGGCAATGCGCTCAGGCCTAGAATTGTCCAGGCGGCAGGTAGGCCTGCTTTTTCAATAAAGGTTTTAAATTCCTGTTCTGCTCTTCCCAGGATTACGCCCTGGCCAAAAATCACAAAAGGTTTTTCTGCATTATTAATAAGTTCCGCGGCCTGTTCAATATATTCCTTTCTTATAATAGGATACGGGCGATAACTGCGAATGTGATCACATTTAGTATAACCCTGGAAATTGAATTTTTGCAATTGTGCATTTTTAGTAATGTCAATTAGCACCGGCCCAGGCCTGCCGCTTTTTGCTATATAAAATGCTTTTGCCAAAACAGAAGGAATTTCTGTTGCGTCTGTTATTTGATAATTCCATTTTGTTACGGGGGTAGTTATATTTATCACATCTGTTTCCTGGAAAGCATCCGTGCCTAATAAGTGCGCATACACCTGTCCCGTTATACAAACCAAAGGTGTACTGTCAATCATTGCATCTGCGAGCCCTGTTACAAGATTTGTAGCGCCGGGGCCACTAGTTGCGAACACTACTCCTACTTTTCCTGAAGATCTTGCATAACCCTGTGCCGCGTGTGTAGCGCCCTGTTCGTGACGTACCAAAATATGGTTAAGTTTATCAAGGTAGCCATATAGAACATCGTAAATAGGCATAATCGCACCACCGGGATAACCAAAGATGGTATCTACTTTTTCTGCAAGAAAAATTTCAAGCAATGCAGCGGAGCCAGTCACATCCTCAGATACATCCGTTGATAACTCAACCTTTTCTTTTATTAATTCAAGCGTATTCATAAGAATAATTTTATTTGTTTCTAAAAAATCCGACTAAGTCAGTTGACTCGATATTTGTAAAGCCAACCTGCCGCAACATTGTAGTCAACTGCCCTCTGTGATATGTTGAATGATTAAACACATGTGCAAACATTATATAAAACGGTGTTGATTTTTCTTCGCCGTTTAGTCTTTTATAATCAAGCTTTATTTGCAAACTGTTTTCGTCAAATGCATTAATAAAATCTTTTAAATCTGCCGAAATTTTTTTCCAAAGTTTAACATGTCCATCTTTAGATTCTTTATAAGTAAACTGTAACCATTCAACAGGCTTCTTCTCGAATCTTTGTAACCATGCTTTTTCAGCACTGATGATATGCAATGTCGTTTCCTGTATCGTATCAAAACTGCTCGCAACTTTTTGTGACCATTGCTCATCACTTATTTTTTCAAGCATGGCGCAAAAAACGCCGGTGGCCCAAAGATTATAATCCGATAGCTCTATGAAGTAATTTTTTGTCATAAATTAATCTTCATCCGTTACACAACCTTCGCTTGCATCTTTCACACTCTTTGCATATTTATATAAAATTCCCTTTGTTGCTTTTAATGCTGGTTTTTCCCATGCTGCTCTTCGCTTTGCGATTTCATCATCGTTTACTTTAAGAATAAGTGTATTTTTTATGGCATCAATTTCAATAATATCATCATCATTTACTAAAGCAATCAAGCCGCCTTCAAATGCCTCAGGAGTAATATGGCCAACCACAAAACCATGTGTGCCGCCGCTAAACCTTCCATCGGTTATCAAAGCAACAGACTTACCTAAACCTGCGCCAATAATAGCTCCTGTGGGTTTTAGCATTTCAGGCATACCCGGTGCGCCTTTCGGGCCAATGTGCCTTATTACAACTACATCACCTGCATGAACTTTTCCACTTTGTATTCCTTCTATTAAGTGTTTCTCTCCTTCAAATACACGGGCTTTTCCTTCAAACCTTTCGCCTTCTTTACCACTTATTTTTGCGACACTTCCACCCTCTGCAAGGTTTCCATATAGTATTTGTAAGTGGCCTGTTTTCTTTATAGGATTTTCCAATGAGTGAATAATATCCTGCTTTTCGAAATCCATATCGGGTGCATCTTTTAAATTTTCTGCAACTGTTTTTCCTGTAACAGTTATGCAATCACCATGTAACAATCCTTTACTTAATAAATATTTCATCACTGCCGGAACACCACCATGCTTATGCAAATCTTCCATTAGATATTTTCCGCTTGGTTTAAAATCTGCAAGCACCGGGATCTTGTCACTTATAGTTTGAAAATCATCCTGCGTTAATTTTACATCAACACTTTTTGCCATTGCAATTAAATGCAACACTGCATTTGTACTTCCGCCTAAAACCATTACGACCGTTATTGCATTATCAAATGCCTTGCGTGTCATAATATCTTTTGGCTTGATATCTTTTTCGAGTAATAATTTTATTGATTCCCCAATAGATGCACATTCTTCTTGTTTGTCTTCGCTCAAAGCAGGATTGCTTGATGAATTTGGCAAACTCATACCTAAGGCTTCAATAGCGCTTGCCATTGTGTTTGCGGTGTACATGCCACCACATGCTCCAGCACCCGGACAAGCATTGCGAACAATACCTTTAAAATCTGCTTCATTCATATTCCCCGCGATCTTTTGACCTAATGCTTCAAAGGCAGATACAATATTTAAATCTTCACCTTTATAATGTCCCGGTGCAATTGTGCCACCATATAACATAATAGAAGGGCGATTCAATCTTCCCATTGCCATAATACAACCGGGCATATTTTTGTCGCAACCCGGAATAGCCACGATCGCATCATAATACTGAGCGCCCGCATTTGTTTCTATACTATCTGCAATTACATCGCGGCTTACGAGGCTATAGCGCATGCCATCAGTACCCATGCTTATTCCATCACTTACGCCAATGGTATAAAACCGTAAGCCAAGCAACCCATCAACATCATTAATACTTTTTTGAACAGTTGTTGCCAAATCATTCAAATGCATATTGCATGGATTGCCATCCCAGCCCATACTCACTACACCCACCTGCGCTTTCTGGAAATCTTCTTCTTTAAAACCTATGGCATAATACATCGCCTGAGCTGCAGGCTGTGTTTCATCCTGGGTTAATGTTTTTGAATATTTATTGAGTTCTTTCATGCTAAAATTTCAGACGGTATATTTTCTTTTTCAACAACAAGATTTTTATAAGCTCTTTGAATTTGCGACCCTAATGAATTGTTCCATTCTTTTTTAAATGGAATATTATCGAGGCTTTCGAGACCAATTATTTCCGCAGCAGTGCCACAGAAAAAAACACTGTCAGCACTATGAATTTCCTCTGATGTAATTTGTTTCTCGATTACGGTGATATCAAGGGTATCGCATATTTCAATAACAGTAGCTCTTGTAATACCTGGTAAAATATTTCCCAATCTCGGCGTATATAGTTTTCCGTTAGTTTCCATAAAAATATTTGCGCCGGGGCCTTCAGCAACATAACCATTCATATCATTCAGCAATGCTTCATCAAATCCTTTCGCCTTTGCTTCCTGGCTGGCGAGGATAGAATTTACATAATGCCCTGTCGCCTTTGCTTCTATTTTAAAACCTTTTGGATTGGGGCGCTCAAAAGAAGAGGTCATTACACGTAATAATTTTTCACCCAAAAAAGGCTGCATTTGCCAGGTTTCAATCACAATAAAAGATTCCTTGTTCAAATTAAAACTCATATTAGCTGGTGCATATACGAGTGGCCTGATATATGCATCCTGTAAATTATTTCGACTCAAAACTTTATAGGTTGCGTTTATTAATTCATCTGCATCCCAGGGATATGGTAGATTTAATGCATTAGCCGAATTTTTCAATCTTTCAAAATGCTCATCTTCTTTGAAGATTTTTGTTTTTCCATTTACTGTTTTATAAGAACGAATGCCTTCAAAAACTCCATAGCCGTAATGTAGTGTCTGGCTGTACAAATCTGTTTTAGCTTCAGCAGCTTTTACGATTTCACCGTTCCAAAAAATAAAAGTATCTCCGTTGTAATACATAATTTTTTTATTCAAATAGGTTCATAAAAAAACCCCGCTTCTTTTGGAGGCGGGGCTATACTTTGATTAAATTTTTTTAAGTAGTAATTCCTCCTCCCATGCTAAAGGGTATAATAATGACAATGACAACAATAATAATTGCTGTGATATTTTGAATGCCATTATTTAGTTTGCCTTGTAACATTGAGAAAAAATGTACAGCAAACTTAACAAACCCTTTATTAAAAACAAAGAACTATTTTATTAAATAATTGTCGCCTTTCCAAAAGCAATATTTTTTGCATTGATGTTTACAGGGATATCATTGCTTATATAATCACTTACAAATTCTCCAATTGTGGAAGTATAATGAGCATTTACAGGATCTATATCCTGTGACACAAAGCCATTAATCAAAGTCCATGCTACAGCGTCTCTCACTTCTTCTGCTTCCTGCGATAATCCAAAATGATCCAGCATCATTGCAGAAGATAAAATGGATCCGACAGGGTTTGCAATATCTTTTCCTGCAGCCTGCGGATATGAACCATGTATGGGCTCAAACAAAGCAGTTGAAACACCAACAGATGCAGATGGCAATAACCCCAGCGATCCGCTAATAACGCTTGCTTCGTCGCTTAATATATCGCCAAACATATTTTCTGTAAGCACTACATCGAACTGTTTTGGATTCACAATTATCTGCATCGCTGCATTATCAACAAACATATAATCAACTTTTACATCAGGATATTGTGATGCGATCTCCTGCACCGTTTTTCTCCAAAGCCTTGAAGTTTCCAGTACATTGGCTTTATCAACAAGGGTTAATTTTTTTCTTCTCTGCTGCGCTGAAACAAATGCAAGTTTTGCTATTCTTTCAATTTCACTTTTATTGTAAATACAGAGATCAGATGCCTCAGTCTTATCTTCACTCAATTCTTTCTTACCAAAATAAATTCCACCCGTGAGTTCACGGTAAATAATAAAGTCAACATCTTGTAGCTGTTTTTCTTTTAATGGCGAAAGATGATGCAGGGAAGGATATGTTGTTACAGGCCTTATGTTTGCAAATAATTGTAATTCTTTTCTCAGCTTTAATAAACCCTGCTCGGGGCGAACTTTCGCGGAAGGATCATTATCATATTTTGGATGGCCGATGGCGCCAAACAATATCGCATCACTCTGCACGCAAATGTCAACGGTTTTCTGAGGCAAAGGATCGCCAGTTTTATCAATAGCAACAGCGCCCATAAGGCCATACGAGTACTTAAATTTATGATGATATTTAGATGCAACCGCATTCAAAACTTTTATTGATTGCCGTGTAACTTCTGGGCCAATGCCATCACCAAATATAACCGCTATCTTTTTTTCCATTCTGTATTAGTATTTCACTTTATTGTTCTGATGTATAATTTCTAAGCTGCAATTTTTCCTTGTTCCAGTTTTAAAGTTTTAGTGATGCAGGAAGGTATCTCCTCTTCATAGTGACTTACGTAAACGAGGGTTTTTTTCATGCGCACACAGATATCATTTATCAAAGTAATGAACCATTTGCTTACTTCACTATCCAATCCCTGGCAGGGTTCATCCAATATCAGTAATGGAGGATTTTTCACCAATGCACGGGTGAGTAAAACCAGTCTTTGCTCACCATTTGACAATTGATTGAACAAACTTTTATCAAATTCATTTATCCGCATTAGCGACATCCATTGATGCACGATTGCTTTTTGCGTATCATTTAATTTTTTAAACAAACCAATCGTATCAAACAATCCTGATGCCACCACATCGAAACATGAAATACCTGAATCAAAATAATGATGCAATTCGGGAGAGACATAGCCAATCTTTTGTTTAATATCCCATATAGATTCACCGGTGCCTTTTTTCCTGTCAAACAAATAGATCTCGTTTGCAAATGCCTGCGGATTATCGCCCGTTACAAGGCTTAGCAGGGTGGATTTTCCTGAACCGTTGTGGCCGGATATATTCCAGCATTCGCCTTTGGCAACCCTCCAGTTAATATTTTGAAGAATTTTTTTATTATGATATTTCACATTTGTATCCACCATATCAATCGCAATAGAAAAATCAGCATAAAAATATGCAGGCATAATTGTTTGCAAAGATTTTGTATTCACAACAGGAAGATGATTTTTCTTTAAAAGAATGTGCTTACGTTTTTTAAATTCAGCATGAGAAATCTTTTCTTTCACTTCTCCCTGTTCTAATAAAGCAACATGTGTAATTGCCTGAGGAATGTCAGCAACAGAAGTTACGAGCAAAACATGAATGTCTTTCGAAATTAATTTGTCTATAATTTCATTCAACAATTTCCTTGCAGCAACATCAAGGCCTGTATATGGGCTATCCAATAGAAGCCAGTCTGCATTTTGAAGAATTGCTTTTGCCAACTGAAATCTTTTGTGCTCACCATTAGATAATTGTATGAGACGGGTAAATTGAACATGCGAAATGCCAAGTAACGAAAGCGTTTCCTTTATAGAATTTTCTGTAGCTCCTGAGGTAAGCAAGGCCTCGTTTATAGTTACAGCATCTTCCGCATCGTTTGAATTAAACCTTTGCTGGTAATAAAATGAAGAAGTATTTGAAAGATTTTTAAAATGATGCTGATGCGTAATAGTTGAGATTCTTGGAGACGAGCCATCTTCATTATAAATATCAATACTGCCTTTACAAAAATACTTTTCAGTAAGAGCTTTTATTAATGTTGATTTCCCGCTACCTGAAGGACCGATGATTGCAAGGCATTCTCCTTTGTTTACAGAAAATGAAACTTTGTCCAAAACCGTTTTCCCTGATTTTTGAATAGTGAGTTCATTTACTTTTAAAAGAAATGTTTGTTTCATGTTTATAATATGACGCAACAACTTAAACTAATGTTGCTTCAAATGCTTCAATTTCTTCTTTATTATTTATTAAATAATCTATATCATCATATCCGTCCAGCAGGCAGGTTTTTTTGTACGAATTAATGTCAAACATTTCATGTTCGCCAGTGTCATCTATTGTAATGGTTTGCTTATCAACATCAATACTAAGTTTTGAATCTTTACCGAGGTTAAAAATTTTTTGCAAAAAATCTTCACTTACCTGCAGCGGCAATAAGCCATTGTTCAATGCATTATTTTTAAAAATATCTGCAAAGAAACTTGAGACTACCACATTGAATCCATAATCATCAATCGCCCACGCAGCATGCTCGCGTGAGGAGCCGCAACCAAAATTTTTCCCGGCAACTAAAATAGTTCCATGGTATTCCGGTTTGTTTAAAATAAAATCGGGCTTGGGTTTACTTTCATCATCATTTACATAGCGCCAGTCTCTGAAAAGGTTTTTGCCAAAACCATCACGTGTCGTTGCTTTTAAAAATCTTGCAGGAATGATTTGATCGGTATCGACATTCTCGAGAGATAAGGGAATAAACGTGCTTTCTATATATTTTAACGGATGCATTTTTTTTAATTTAATAATTCACGGACATCTGTAATAACTCCTGTAATTGCTGCAGCTGCTGCGGTGAGCGGGCTTGCCAACATCGTTCTTGCGCCAGCGCCCTGTCTCCCTTCGAAATTCCTATTACTGGTGGAAATGCAATATTCGCCTGAAGGAATTTTATCTTCATTCATACCAAGGCAGGCGCTACAACCAGCCTGGCGAATTTCAAATCCCGCATCTGTAAAAATTGTATCAAGCCCTTCAGCAACTATTTGCGCAGCTACTTGTTGTGAGCCGGGTACAATCATCACTTTTACATTTTCACTTTTCTTTCTTCCCTTTATAACGCTGGCCACTAAACGCATATCTTCAATCCTTGAATTTGTGCAGCTACCAATAAATATATTTTGAACAGGCATCCCTTTCAAAGGCTGCCCTGGCTGCAACCCCATATACTGAAGACCTTTAATTATATTTTTTCTTTCTCCTTCGTCAGTAATACTTTCTGTAGTTGGCACCTGCCCATTAATTGAAATGCCAAGGCCAGGGTTGGTACCATACGTTATCATTGGCTCAATATCATTCGCATCAATGTTGATTTCTTTATCAAACACCGCATCTTTATCAGAATATAATTTTTTCCATTCATCAAGTTTGGAAATCCATCTTGCACCAAGAGGAGCAAAACGCCTGTTCTTTATATATTCAAATGTTGTTTCATCAGGGGCAATCATTC
>DASYOM010000190.1:0-6963 GCA_036007765.1 Chitinophagaceae bacterium
CAATATACACAGCTCAGTAAATCCAATAAATGCATATAAGCTGGGCTTTGATATTAACCAGGAAGATTTTAAAGCGCACTTCAATTATTTTGTCAGTAGCAAGCATACAATTGAATTTGGCGCGAATAGCATATTATATAAACTTCACCCCGGAAATTATAACCCTGTTGGGAAAGGATCACTTGTTGTACCCGATATCGTAGAAGCAGAAAAAGGGTTGGAAAGCGCTTTATATGTTAGTGATAAATACAACATTAGTTCAGAATTATCAATAGACGGAGGGATACGATACTCTATGTTCAATGTGCTGGGGCCACAGAGTTTTAATGTATATCCTGCGGGTGTTCCAAAAACTGAAGACAATATTATAAGCACCGAAGTTTATGGTAAAAACAAATTTATAAAAACCTACCAGGGGCCTGAAATACGGCTGTCCGCACGTTATGCATTTACGGAAGATTTTTCAATGAAGGCAGCTTACAATACCCAACGCCAGTACATTCACCAGCTTTCTAATACTTCAGCTATTGCGCCAACAGATATATGGAAGCTTAGTGATCCCAATATTAAGCCGCAGTTTGGCCAGCAGGTTTCCCTTGGCTTTTATAAAAACTTAAAATCAAATACGATAGAAACATCTGTAGAAGTATATTACAAAAAAATACAAGATTACCTCGATTATAAAAGTAGTGCTGTGCTCGTTTTAAACCACCATATTGAAACAGATGTGCTGCCTACAAAAGGAAAAGCATATGGTTTAGAACTGCAGGTTAAAAAACTTACCGGGAAATTAAATGGATGGATTAGCTATACTTATTCCAGGATATTATTAAAGGCTGATGATATTACACAGGGTGAAATAATTAATAAGGGAATGTACTATCCTGCCAATTATGATAAGCCACATGATGTTACTTTTATTGGCAATTACAGAATTAATCACCGGTTTAGCTTTTCATTAAATGCCACATACAGCACGGGCAGGCCGATTACAGTACCTATCGGAAGATTTTTTTATGATAATGCCTACAGAACTTTATATGCTGACAGAAACTCTTACAGGATCCCGGATTATTTTAGAAGCGACTTTTCAATGAATCTTGATGGCAATCATAAGATTCATCAAAAAACACATAATTCATGGACGTTAGGTGTTTACAATATAACCGGAAGAAAAAATCCGTATTCAGTTTACTTTATTTCTGAAAACGGAATTGTGAACGGATATAAGCTTTCTATTTTCGGCAGCCCAATCCCATTTATCAATTTTAATATTAAATTTTAAAAGGCTCTGATGAAAAAATTATTTATCTATATTAATTTCTTCTTTGTTGCAACCGGCTGTAAAGAAAAATTTAATACCAACATACCATCTCCCTCAACAGGTTATCTGGTAGTGGAAGGCTTCATCAGCAGCGGGTTGGATCCTACAACTATCACGCTTACACGGACTGTAAAGTTATACGACACAGTTGATTTTAAAGCTGAGCACAATGCGGGTGTAAACATTGAAAGTGAAAGCAATGAAATTTTTCCTCTCAATGAAACCGGGAATGGCGTGTACACTTCTGGCAATCTGAATTTAAACAATACCGAAAAATATCGTCTCCGGATAATAACACAGGATAATAAAGAGTATACATCAGATTTTGCAACAGTTAAAAAAACACCGGACATTGACAGCATAAGCTGGACAAGAGAAAATGGGGGTGTAAAACTTTATATAAATACGCATGATCCTCAAAATAATACCAGGTATTATAAATGGGATTATGAACAAACCTGGGAGTTTCATTCTACCTATCTTAGTTCTTTAATATATATATTTGACCGAAATATTGATCCTATAGGAGTTGATTACAGAAATGCAGATCACAGCGTAGATACAACAATTTACAAATGCTGGAACACAGTTAATTCAACAAACATTAATTTAGGTTCTTCAGAAAAACTGAGCAAAGATTTAATTTATTTACCACTCGTTTATATAGAACCGGCGTCAATTAAATTAAGTGTACTGTATAGCCTTAATTTAAGGCAATACGCTTTAAGCCATGAAGCGTATCTTTTTTTTCAAAAAATAAAAAAAAATACTGAGTCCCTTGGGTCTATTTTCGATGCGCAGCCTTCAGAATTGCAGGGCAATATTCATTGCATCACTGATCCTGCTGAAATAGTTATAGGTTATATCGATATCTCCGAAGAAAAGAAAAAAAGGATTTTCATTAGAAACGACGAGCTGCCAGGATGGGGGTATCGAACCGGCTGTACATTTATAACTATTGACAATATTCCTGATAGCATCCGTAAATATGGATCCAGTTTATCTCCTACAGTTCCTGACAAAGTTGGCCGTGGAATAGTGACATTTAATGCTACTCCAGATCAAAGTTGTATAGACTGTACCTTAACAGGCTCCAATGTAAGGCCTCCTTTCTGGCCGTGATCTACATAAATTATTTTTAAAACCAAATAACAAAGCTCATTTACTATTTTGAAATTTCTTAAGCAAATAAAAATCGGCAACTGTTTTTTGATTGTTTGCCCGTTTTTTATTTTACCAACTGCATATTGTCAGTTCACTCCCGATGATATAAACCGCTCATTTAATCAGCATCATCAAAGCTTAATTCAGGAAAAAATATTCGTACACACCGATAAAAGTTTCTATGTGGCGGGAGAAATTGTGTGGTTCAAATTATATATCGTCAATGCTTCTACAAACGCTCCTTTGGAATTGAGCAAAGTTGCTTATGTAGAAATTTTAGATTCGGCAAATAAACATTTGCTCCAGGCAAAAATCTTTTTAACTGATGCGGAAGGAAACGGGTCGTTTTATTTACCGGTTAATCTTAACTCAGGTAATTTTAAATTCAGGGCTTACACTAACTGGATGAAAAATTTTAGCCCTGATTATTTTTTTGAAAAAAATATAACCATCGTAAATATTCAAAAAAGAATTGAGCTTACTGCCTTAAAAAATGTAAATAAACCGGACATTCAATTTTTCCCGGAAGGCGGCAATATGGTTAATAATATTCTTTGCAAAATTGCTTTTAAAGGCACAGATCAATTTGGAAAAAGCATCAACTTTGAAGGCTTTGTTATTGATAATAATGATACGTTACTTTCATTCAAGCCTCAACACGCGGGCATGGGCTTTTTCTCATTTACTCCCCTCAGTAATCATTCTTATAAAGCCTTCATACAGACTGATTCCGGGAAAAAAATTATTACAGAACTGCCTCCTATATACAACAGTGGCTATGTTATGAACCTTTCTGATTCTGCTGGCAAAATACTGGTCACTGTTCAATCTGGTATCTTGTCGGCGAAGGAAATATATTTATTTGCGCATACAAGAGAGATCGTAAAAGTTGCTGAACATGGCATACTGCAAAATGGAAAAGCCATATTTCTTTTTGATAAAGAAAAACTTGGGGACGGCATTTCACACATCACTATTTTTAATGATCAGAAACAACCTGTATGTGAAAGATTGTACTTCAAAAAACCATCTAAACAATTGGAGGTAAAAATAAATACGGATCAACAGGTGTATGCAATAAGAAAAAAAATAAACCTCAGTATTGGTGTTGCTGATACTAAACTAAAAAGTGATTCTGCAAGCCTTTCAATGACAATTTTTCGAATGGATTCGCTTCAATCATTTGATGCTGCGACAATCAGTAGTTATCTTCTTCTTACTTCTGACCTTAAAGGGTACGTGGAAGATCCAAATTATTATTTTGCTAATGACGATAGGGAAACGAATGCTGCTCTCGATAATGTAATGCTTACCCAGGGATGGAGAAGATTTAAATGGGAAGATGTTTTAAAAAATAAAAAAGCATATTTTGATTTTGTGCCTGAATATAATGGCTCAATCATCACCGGCAAAGTGATTAATACAAATACAGAAAACCCTGCCGCCAATATAGAGAGCTATATTTCCGTTCCGGGGTTTGAAACGGAATTTAATTCATCTGTAAGTAATAAAGATGGGCTGGTAAAATTTGAAATGAAAAAATTGTATGGCTCATCAGAGATCATTCTACAAACCAATACGGCAAAGGATAGTATCTATCGCTTTGATGTAACAGATCCTTTCAGCAATACTTTTTCATCTACACCTTTGCCTGCTTTTAACTTGAACCCTTTAACCGAAAATTCCCTCCGGCAGCAAAGCATAAGTATGCAGGTGCAGAATATTTATTCCGGGAAAAAACTAAAACAATTTATAATACCAAATTTTGATACCACATCTTTTTATTTACATCCTGATGCAAAATATTTATTAGACAACTATACCCGCTTCACAACGTTGGAAGAAATACTAAGGGAATATGTTGTCCTCGCAGATGTAAGAAAGAAAGGAGGTAATTTTCACTTTGAGCTTTTTGATTATTCAAGTAACCTAAAGATGAAAAATGATCCGCTTGTATTGCTTGATGGTGTGCCCGTTTTTAATTTTAATAAGTTTATGGAGATAGATCCAATGAAATTATATAAGCTTGAAGTGCTTAACAGGATGTACTTTCTTGGCACCTCTATCTTCGAAGGCATATTGAACTGGACTTCCTATAAGGGAGATCTTGCAGGCTTTGATCCCGGCCCGCATACAACAATAATTGACTATGAAGGCCTGCAAACAGAACGCGAATTTTACACACCTTCATACGCGACAGAAGGCCAGCAATCAAGCCACATTCCTGATTTTAGAAACGTATTGTTATGGTCTCCCAATATTAAGATTGCAGCGGGAGCCATGAAGGAAGTTAATTTTTACGCTTCGGACGTTCCGGGGAAATACGTGGTGGAAGTTCAAGGCATAACTAAAAACGGAATTTGTGGAAGCAAAATTTTTACTTTTGAAGTAAAGAAATAAGACCTTTTTTTATAGCCCTGGTTTCGGAGATATAAAATTCACATTACGTATACGGATTTTATAAATAATTACTTTTGTGTTGAATCTATATCAAATAAAGACCGAAATTTGCAAAAACTTTTAAGCAGAAAACTTTACGGCATGCTTCGTAAGAATATAAATATTTATATTGAAAAAAGACCTGGATAAAGTAACTGGCGCTGGTTTACTTATTGCTTTAGGAATTATTTACGGAGATATTGGAACATCGCCCCTCTATGTTTTCAATGCAATTATTCACAACAAATTAATATCCGATTCATTAATTATCGGGAGCCTTTCCTGCATTATATGGACCATTACTTTGCAAACCACTATTAAGTATGTAATAATGGTATTGCGAGCTGATAACAGGGGTGAGGGAGGAACTTTTGCTTTGTATGCATTAGTAAGGCGCAGATATAAGTGGCTGGTTTATCCTGCAATGATAGGCGGTGCTGCTTTACTTGCTGATGGTATTATTACTCCGCCAATTTCTATAACATCTGCAATTGAAGGTTTACGTGAAATGCCCTTCTTACAAAATATCCATACCAATACTATCGTGATGATAGTGTTGATCATTATAGGGCTGTTTTTCTTTTTACAACAATTCGGCACTTCGTCTATAGGCAAAATGTTTGGACCGGTAATGTTTGTCTGGTTCTCAATGCTGGCGGTGCTTGGCGCTGCCCACGTTTTGGACGACCTAAGCATATTTAAAGCCTTCAACCCATATTATGCTATTAATTTTTTATCTGTATATCCTTCCGGCTTTTGGCTGTTGGGGGCAGTGTTTTTATGTACTACCGGGGCCGAAGCATTGTATAGTGATCTTGGCCATTGCGGCCGTGGAAACATACGCATATCATGGGTATTTGTAAAATCCTGCCTTCTGTTAAATTATATTGGTCAGGGTGCTTACCTGCTGGCAAATAGAAAAGGGTTAACAATAACAGATAATGTAAAAGCTCAATTACACATCAATGCTTTTTATGATCTTATGCCCGAATGGTTTGTTCTTGTTGGTGTAGCCATTGCTACTATTGCAGCTATTATTGCAAGCCAGGCAATGGTTTCAGGGTCTTTCACACTTATTAGTGAAGCTATGCGATTAAATCTTTGGCCTAAGCTTAAAATAAAATATCCGTCAGAAGAAAGAGGGCAATTATTTATACCGGGCATAAACACTATGATGTTTATTGGCTGTGTTGGTGTGGTTCTTTATTTTCAAACCTCTTCAAAGATGGAAGCTGCGTATGGCCTTGCAATTATTATAACCATGTTGGCAACTACAGTATTGTATGCTAATTATATGGTGATACACCGGGTAAGATCGTGGCTAATCTATCTTTTTTTAATTTTATATGGCAGCATTGAGATTTCTTTTCTTATAGCGCTGCTATTAAAGTTTACACACGGCGGTTATATAACAACGATTGTTGCGATGTTTATGTTTGCTTTGATGTATTTATGGTATAGGGCCAGAAAGGTTAAGAACAGGTATGTTGAATTTGTAAGACTGGAACAATATCTACCAATGCTGCAGGAACTGAGCAATGATGCCACTATTCCAAAATATGCAACCCATTTGGTTTACTTAACCAGCGCAAATAATCCAAAAGAGATAGAGCATAAGATCATTTACTCTATTTTGAACAGGAAACCAAAGCGGGCAGATATTTATTGGTTTGTTCATGTGGATACTCAGGATGATCCCTTCACATCAGAATATTCTGTAGATGTAATTATTCCTAACGAGGTTATTCGCATTGAATTCCGGCTGGGATTCAGGATGGAGCCACGCCTTAATCTTATGTTCAAAAAAGTAGTTGAGGATATGGTTTCCAACAAAGAAGTGAATATTATAAGCCGCTATGAAAGTTTACAACGGAATAATGTTGTTGGTGATTTTCAATTTATTGTAATGGAAAAATTTTTATCCCAGGATAATGAACTGCCTTTTTTTGAAAGGCTTCTTGTAAAACTGCAAATTTGGATAAAAGACAAAAGCCTTAGTGAAGAAAGAGGTTTTGGATTGGAGCAGAGCAATGTAA